>PEYC01000015.1 GCA_002774555.1 Candidatus Nealsonbacteria bacterium CG08_land_8_20_14_0_20_36_22 | reverse complement strand
AAAACAAACCTTGCCTACCCTTGAATATTTAATTAAGAACAAGGCCAAACTGATTTTAATGAGTCATTTAGCAGGCGGAAAGAGTTTAGATGTGGTTTGGCAAAGATTAAAAGAATATTTAAAAACAAAAGCAGAAGGAATTACTTTCTTAGAGAATCTAAGAAATAATAAGGGAGAAGAGGAAAATAATGATAATTTTGCCAAAGAGCTTGCTAAATTAGCTGATGTTTATATTAACGATGCTTTTGGTGTTTGCCACCGGACACATGCTTCAATTGTAGGAGTCCCCAAATTTTTAGCGTCCGGCGCCGGTTTTCTACTTGAAAAAGAAGTTAAAATCCTTTCCCGGGTCTTAGAAAATC
This sequence comes from Candidatus Nealsonbacteria bacterium CG08_land_8_20_14_0_20_36_22, assembly GCA_002774555.1. Classification (GTDB taxonomy): domain Bacteria; phylum Patescibacteriota; class Minisyncoccia; order Minisyncoccales; family GWA2-38-27; genus PEYC01. The sequence goes on along the minus strand of PEYC01000015.1, from coordinate 6,604 downwards.
CCTGGCGGCCACTAATAGTAGTTATTGGCGGGACTAAAATTGAGAGTAAGATTAAAGCGATTAAGAATCTTTTAGATAAAGCTGACCATTTACTTATTGGAGGCAAAATTGCTGAGCCAATTTTAATAGTAAAAGAAATTTGCGTTGGAAGACCCTGGCCGGAAAAGAGGACGGTGAAAGAAATTGAAAAACTGGACTTAACCTCCACTAAACTTCATTTGCCAATTGACTCTCTTATTTCTCCGGATGAAACAGGCCAGTTTTATGTTCGTCAGTCGGGCCCAGCCAGAGTAAGAAAGGATGAAAAACTTTTAGATATTGGACCTGAGACCATTCAAATGTTTTCAAAAATTATTAAAGACGCTAAAATGATTGTTTGGGCAGGTCCTTTAGGTCATTTTGAAGTTCCGAAATTTGAGAAAGGCACCAAGGAAATTGGAGAAAAAATTGTCAGAAATCACCAAGCTTTTAAGATTGCCGGCGGAGGGGATACTATTTTTGCTTTATCTAAATTTGGTTTGCGAGATAAATTTGACCATATTTCTACTGGCGGAGGAGCAATGTTGGAATTTTTAAGCGGGAAGACCCTTCCTGGCTTGGAAGCGTTAAAATGGAACTCAAAAATTTAAAAAAAGCAGGGCAGAGGATATTAAAAGCAGTAAAAAACAAAGAAAGAATAGTTATTTATGGCGATGCTGATTTGGATGGAGTAACTTCAGTAATTATTTTAAAAGAAGCGATAAAGAATTTGAATGGTGAGATTGGAGCAATTTATTTTCCTGATAGAGAAAAAGATGGTTACGGCATAAATGAAAAAGCCCTTTTTTATTTAAAAAAACATAGCCCAGCTTTATTTTTGGCTTTGGATTGCGGAATTGGGAATTTCAAGGAGGTAAAAATAGCAAAAGAGTTAGGTTTTGAGGTAATAATTATTGACCATCACGAGATATTAGCTCAGCTGCCAGATGCCGACATCATTGTTGACCCAAAACAAAAAGGGGACAAATATCCTTTTAAGCAATTTGCCACGGTTGGAATTATTTTTAGGTTAACCAAACTTCTTTTAGGAAAAAAAACGTCAGAGAGTTTAAGACGTGACTTTTTGGAACTCGCGGCTATAGCTACCATTGCTGATATGATGCCCAGAACCGATGATAATGAAGAAATTATTTGCCAAGGACTAAGCTCTTTAAGAGAGAGCTGGCGGCCAGGAATTCAGGCCTTGTTGGGGTTGGAGCATTTTCAGTCCCTGAATTTAATTCAGCAAGTCAATAAAATTAACTCTCTTTTAAATATCAGAGATATTGAAAACGGTCTCCCGGTTTCCTACCGGATTTTGACAATTGCCGATAAGAAAGAGGCAGAGAAATTGGCAAGAAATTTATTGGAAAAGGGGATTGAGAAAAAAATAAGAATTCAAGATATAAAAGAAGAGATTGAGGAGAAAATTTCAGGCAAAAAGAAAGACCCTATTATTTTTGAAGGGAGTTCTGATTGGGAGTTAATTTTATTAGGGATTGTTGCTTCAATATTGTCCCAGAAATATCAAAAACCGGTTTTTTTACATAAAAAAGAAAAAATAAATAGTCAGGGCAGCGTTAGAGCTCCGGCTGGTTTTAATACCGTAGAAGCAATGAAAAGTTGTTCTCAATATTTTATAACTTTTGGCGGACACCCTGCTGCTTCTGGTTTTAAAATAAAAAACGAGAACTTGGAAAAATTTAAAGAATACTTAATTGATTATTTTTTATGAAAAAGATCATTATCTACACTGATGGGGGGTCGCGGGGGAATCCGGGTTTGTCAACAATCGGAGTGGTTTTTTGCAACGAAAAAGGAGCTCAGCTCAAAAAATATTCAGAGTTTTTAGGAGACAACTTGACCAATAATGAAGCCGAATATCAGGCCGTGATTTTTGCTTTAAAAAAATTTAAGGCCTTGTTTGGTAATCAGCTGGCAAAAAATTCTGAAATTCAAGTAAGGTCTGATTCGGAACTGCTCGTGAAGCAATTAAAAGGCGATTATAAAATTTTAGACGAAAAACTTCAGTCATTATTTTTGCAGGTCTGGAATCTGAAGTTTGATTTCAAAGCCATCAAGTTTAAATTAATTTCCCGGGAGAAAAATAAAGAAGCAGACCGACTGGTGAACGAAGCTTTAGACGCTCAGAGAGGCAGCCAAAAGTTGCTTTAGCTAAATAGCGAAAGGAACTCGGTTCCTTAACGGTTCCTTAAACTTAAAAAGCCGCGCAAAGCCCGGCTTTTTAAGTGTCCTAGCAAGACCGTAAGCCGAATTCTGTTTTATGTGATCATCTATCTAAGCGAACTACTTTTTCCAAAAATTCGAGATGTATATACCCAAACTTTTGGTTTGTTCTTGCACCCAGCAAGGATTTAGCCGTTTCACTCCTCGCTTTGCTCGGGGTAAGCCCCAAGTTATGCGAGGACTCGCCCTAATCCCGCTGAAAGCGGGACGGGCGCCAGACCCTTTCGGGTCTAGGGCGTCTCTGCTCGCACCTCTCTCCCGCTAAGCGGGATGGCAGTCTTATTAAGAACTGCTGCTTTTGAAATGAGTGTTCGGACTTTCCTCCCCGCCCTCTATGCTCGTCGAATTCAACTAATCTATTTCTTGTGCCTTGAATTATAACCAAAGCTATTGCATTATTCCACGAGCTTAGAGGGCGGGGCGATCACTCGTCTCGCTAGGACAGTTCTATCTTATCAAATTAAAAATTTTTTGTCAATAACTGAATCTTCTAAGTTGAAAAATAAAGGTAGAAATAGTAAGATACCATATATGCTAAAGAAATTACTGCTTTTATTTTTTATTGGAGAAGTAGTTATTTCCGGATTTTTTATCTTTAAAGAAATAAAAAAAATTGAGGCAATTTCCGAAATTACTTGGTTTTGGCAGAAAACAAAAATTCCTGAAAAAGTTTTACCTTTTGAGCCAGATAATTTAGGCTGGGAGGAAGCCACTGCCAGCGCTCTTTGGACAAAGAGAGATGCTCATACTGCCTTGTTTTTTGATGACAAAATTTTGATAATGGGTGGAATTGAAGATGGAGACCCAGAATTAGCTTACGAATACCATGGTCATAAAAGCGATGTTTGGTCTTCAGAAGAAGGAAGAGAAGATCACACCTGCGTGGTTTTAAAAGATAAAATCTGGGTGATGGGAGGAATGATTACTAAGGGAAGGCGGGTAAATGATGTTTGGTATTCGGCTGAACTTTCTCTAAAAAAACATCTCTATTTATTAAATTCTTAAAAAAATGAAATGACATTCTCTCCCAATCCTGGTAAAAAATTAATTATTGCAGTTAAAGGTGAAAATTATGCGAGATACCCGATAAAGACCCATTTTATTAAGGTTTCTGATAATTTAGAAAATATTATTTCAAAATATGTTTTAGCCAAAGCAAAAAATGGTGATATTATTGTTTTGTGCCAGAAAATCGTCTCAATTACTCAGGGGAGAGTAGTTTATAAAAAGGACTTAAAAATTAATTTTTGGGCAAAATTCCTTTCCAAATTTGCTAAAAAAACGCCTTATGGTTTTTCAGTTGGCAACCCTTTGAAAATGCAATTGGCTATAAATTTGGCAGGCCTTCCCTGGATTTTATTTGCCTCTTTATGCGCTGGTGTTGGTAAAATCCTTGGAATTTCCGGAATTTTTTACAAGATAGCCGGTCACCAGATTAACCAGCTCGATGGTTTTTATGGCGAGACATTTCCCCAATATGCTGAAATCGGAATTTTGGGTTCAAAGGACTCGGATAAAGTTTGCCAAAAATTAAAAGCTCAGTTTGGCTTTTCATTTGTTATCGCCGACGTTAATGATTTAGGCAGGAATATTATTGGCAAAAGCCAGGATTTAAAGGGCAAGGAAAAATTAATCTCGGAAATTCTGAAAGACAATCCTGCCACCCAATCTTCCATCCAAACCCCAATAATAATTATTCGCCAAACAAAATAAATGTACAACCATATTTTTAATTCCCAAACAAGAACCATTACTTCAGCTGCCGGGATTTTGGCTGTTTCTTCTTTGCTCAGCGGGCTTTTAGGTCTTTTCCGGGATCGGCTCTTGGCAGGCAGTTTTGGAGCAGGTAATGAACTTGATATTTATTATGGTGCTTTTAGAGTTCCTGATTTTATCTCAATGGTTTTGGTAATGGGAGCAATTTCAGCTGCCATCATTCCAATTTTCAGCAGCTATTTAGTTCGTTCTCGGCAAGAGGCCTGGGAATTTTTTGCCAACCTGTTAAACCTATTTTTATTTTTTTTAATCATAATTTCTGTTATTTTAATCATTTTTGTTCCCCAAATTCTTTCTTTGATTGTCCCAGGTTTTTCCGGTGAAAAAAAAGAGCTGACCATTACCTTAACCAGAATTATGTTTTTAAGCCCAATTTTCTTGGGCATTAGCAATACAATTTCAGGGGTTTTGCGGGTATTTCGAAGATTTTTAGTAACCTCAATTGCTCCAATTATGTATAATCTGGGAATCATTTTCGGGATTTTATTTTTTGTTCCTTGGTTAGGACTCAATGGTTTGGCTTGGGGAGTGGTTTTTGGTGGTTTTTTGCACTTTTTTATTCAGCTTCCTATTCTTTTGAAAACTGGCTTTAAACCGAAAATAATTTTAAATTTTTCCCATCCTGGATTTATCAAAACTATTAAGTTAACTCTGCCCCGTGCTCTGGGCTTGGCAGCTGGCCAAATCAATTTAATTGTTATTACTGCTATTGGTTCTACGTTAGCAGCTGGCAGCATTGCTGTTTTTAATCTGGCAAATAATCTTCAAAATCTTCCAATAACCCTTATTGCTATTTCTTTTTCTACAGCTGCTTTTCCATTTTTAGCATTATATTTTTCTAAGAAAGATAAAGAAAAACTTCTTGAAGAGTTTTCTTCTGTTTTCAGACAAATTCTTTTCTTAATTGTGCCTGTTAGTATTTTGATATTTATTTTAAGAGCTCAGATTATTAGAGTAATTTTAGGAACAGGAAAATTCGGTTGGGCTGATACCCAACTTACTGCTGCCTGTTTGGGTATTTTTAGTTTTGCTATTTTTGCTTATGGGCTTGTTCTTTTAATTTCTAAAACTTTTTATGCTTTTCAAAATACTAAAATACCTGCCTTAGTAACTTTGTTTACAGTAGGATTAAATATTGTTTTATGTTATTTTTTTGTTCGGGTTTTAGGGTTTGAAAATACTTTTCAAAGCTTTTTAATAAACTTTCTTGACCTTCAAGGAATCAAAGATAATTCAGTTATTGGCCTTCCTTTAGCCTTAGCTGTTTCGGGGATATTTCAGATAAGTTTGCTTTTGTTCCTTCTATATAAGAAAATAGGGGATTTTAGAATAAAAGAGATATTTGAATCTTGCATTAAGATTTTAGCTTCTGGTGTTTTATTAGGTTTTGCTTGTTATTTTGTTCGTCAAACTATAGCTGAATTTGTTGATATGCAGACGTTCTGGGGAATATTTTGTCAAGCCGCTTTAGCAAGCATAGTTGGAATCATTGTTTTCATTGCATCTGCTTTTGCATTGAAATCTCCAGAGATCAAAGCATTAAAAACACTAATTTACAGAAAAAATGGAAGATAATATAAATAACATCCGTAACTTTTGTGTATTAAGTCACATTGACCATGGGAAATCAACCTTGGCTGACCGTTTTTTGGAATTAACCGGCACTATCCCAAAAAACAAAATGCGGCCTCAGTTTTTGGATACGATGGACTTAGAAAGGGAGCGGGGGATTACCATAAAGATGCAGCCCGTTCGGATGGAGTGGAGATTGCCCGAAAATTTAAAAAAAATTTTGCATTTTGATTTTTGCATTTTAAATTTAATTGATACCCCGGGCCATGTTGATTTTTCTTACGAGGTTTCCAGGTCTTTAGCTGCTGTGGAAGGAGTTGTTTTACTTGTGGATGCCAGCAAGGGTATTCAGGCCCAGACATTGGCAAATTTAGAATTAGCCCAAAAGCAGAATTTGGTTATAATTCCAGTAGTAAATAAAATTGATTTACCTCAAGCAAGAATTAAAGAAACAGTTCAAGAGATTGTCGGTCTTTTAAAAGTAAACAAAGAAGATGTAATTAAAATTTCAGCTAAGTTTGGCACTAACGTTGAGCAGGTTTTGGAAGCCATAATAAAAAGAATTCCAGCTCCTTTGAAAAAAAATATCAATAATCCCTTCCGGGCTTTGATTTTTGATTCAGAATACGATTCTTATAAAGGAGTAATTGCTTATATTAGGGTAATTGACGGAGAAATTAAAAGAGGAGAGCAAATAGGACTTTTAGCGGCCAAAACCGAAGGCGAAGCAAAAGAGTTAGGTTACTTTAAGCCGGAATTTTTTCCTCAAGAAAAACTTTCGGCCGGCGAGGCTGGATATATTGCTACAGGGGTAAAAGAACCGGATAAAGTGCGAGTTGGCGACACCGTTGTAAAATTAAAAATTAACGATATTAAACCTTTGCCCGGTTATCAGGAGCCTCAGTCAGTGGTTTTTGCCAGTTTATATCCGGAAAACCCTGACCAATTTGATTTATTAAAAGAGGCCTTAAAAAAATTAAAATTAAACGAC
>PEYC01000013.1 GCA_002774555.1 Candidatus Nealsonbacteria bacterium CG08_land_8_20_14_0_20_36_22 | reverse complement strand
AGAAAGAAGAAATTAAAGAAAAATTCGGTCATATGTTAAAGGCCTTTGAATATGGAGCGCCTCCTCATGGGGGAATTGCCTCGGGTATTGATAGATTTTTAGCGATTTTACAGAATGAACCGAGTATTAGAGAAATTATTGCTTTTCCCAAAACCGGTGATAGCCGGGATTTAATGATGGATGCCCCATCCGAAGTTTCAGAAAAACAATTAAAAGAGCTTAAAATTAAGATAAGCAAAAAGACCAAAAAATGAGCCCCGTTAGAAATTACGGGGTTTATGGAATAAAATTATGTCAATAACAAGAATTTCTAACGGGGTGAGAAAAAATATTCTATTAATCTCCTTTATTTTAAGTTTGCCTTTTTGGTGGGGGATAAATGCTTTGGCAAAAAACTTAGAAGATTTTTGGTTTTTGCAAGAAATCACTGGAAATTCTCAAATACTAACTGCCGACATTAACCAAAAAATTCTTGAGAATAAAATAGAGAGATTAAAATCTGAGAGGTTACAAACCGAAAATTTGAAGGACCTGGAAATTGAAGCAAAAGCGTCAATTGTAGTTGAGATTGATAACAAAGGCAATGAAAGGATTTTGTTTGAGAAAAATTCAGAAGAACCCTTGCCAATTGCTTCTTTAACAAAACTAATGACAGCGTTAGTTGTTTTTGACCTTGATGAGACCTATAGTCTTTCTCAGTTAATATTAATAACTAAAGAGGCACTTTTACAAGAAAGTAATTCAAAATACGGCGATCTAAGGGTTGGAGAAAAACTCTCGGTTGAAAATCTTCTTCATATTATGTTGCTCGAATCAAGTAATGATGCTGCCTTTGCCCTAACTACACCAATTGGAGAAGGTGGTTTCGTAGGATTAATGAATTTTTATGCCAAGAATGTAGGACTTGGAAATACTCAATTCGTTAATTCAAGCGGTCTTGAGCCGGATGATTCCAAAGAACCAAAAAATTTTTCAACTACTATAGACCTTGCAAAACTAGCAAAATATATTTTGGAAAATTATCCCCAAATTTTTGAGATTACGTCAAAACAACATTACGAAGTTTTAAAACCAGATGGCTTTGTCCATCATTTTATCCCCCAAAATACCAATAAGCTTTTAGGAGAAATTCCTAAAATAATTGGAGGGAAAACCGGTTGGAGTCCTGAAGCTAAAGGTTGTTTACTTTTAATTTTAAAGAACCCCAAAGGGAATAGTTATTTCATCAATGTTATTTTGGGAAGTAATGACCGTTTTGGTGAAATGCGAAAAATAGTTGATATTTTAAATATTTAATTTTAATAGTTATGCCGGAAATTACTATAGATGTTATTAAGATATTTACTTTAGGGGCAGCTGCTTTTATTTTGGCTTTTTGGTTAACGCCGGTTTTAACCCCTTTTTTATATAAATATAAACTTTGGCGAAAAGAAGTTAGAACAAGGTCAATTGACGGCAAAGAGTTAGTTTTTTTTAAAAAGTTTCACTCGGAAAAAGAAGTTCATGTCCCACGACTCGGCGGTTTGCTTGTCTGGCTCAGTACTCTAATTTTAGCTTTTATTTTCTTTTTATTATCCAAAACCAACATATGGTGGTTTCAAAAATTAAATTTCTTAAGCAGGTCCCAAACCTGGCTTCCTTTATTTGCTTTAATCGCTGCCTCTTTGGTTGGATTATTAGATGATATTCTGCAGGTTTTGAAAAAAGGTAAGTATATTGGAGGTGGTTTGAAATTAAAATATAGATTACTTTTAGTAATTTTAATTGGTTTGATTGGAGCAGGGTGGTTCTATTATAAGTTAGGTTACCGTACAATACATATTCCTGGAAATGGGGACTTTTTTATTGGCATTTGGTACGTTCCTTTTTTTGTTTTAGTAATGTTAGCAGTCTATAGTGGTGGAGTAATTGACGGTTTAGATGGTTTGGCAGGAGGGGTCTTCGCTACAATTTTTGGTTCTTTCGCCGGCATTGCTTTATTTAAAGGACAGGTTGATTTGGCTGCTTTTTGCGCTGTAATTGCTGGCTCAATTTTAGCTTTTTTATGGTTTAATATTCCTCCGGCCAGATTTTATATGGGAGAAACAGGGATATTAGGACTTTGTTGTGCTTTAACCGTAGTTGCTTTTTTAACTGACTCTATTTTGGTCTTGCCAATAATTGGCTTTTTATTGGTCGTTGAATCTGGTTCAGTAATCCTTCAACTCCTTTCCAAAAAAATTTTCCACAAAAAGATATTTTTAGCCGCTCCTCTCCATCACCACTTTGAAGCCAAGGATTGGCCTTCTTACAAAATCACAATGCGTTTTTGGGTTATTGGCGTTGTGATGGCTTTAATCGGGCTTGCTATAAGACTCCTCGGTTAAAGAAAAAGGCAAGTTTTTAATTCTTGCCTCTTTTTTAGTTATTCAAGTTTTTTAACGTTCTGGTTTATTCTATCTATAACCTGTTGAAACAATCCAGTTTTTTGTTCTGCTATGGCTTTTTCTTGTTTGATTTTGGCAAGCAGATCTCTAATTTCTGTGGCAATTTTAATCATAGAACGCATACATTCTAAACCAGCGATTTTTAAAAAGTTTTCTTCGGATGGGTGTAAAATTTTTAATAGTTGCCAGGCTCTCTCTCTGGTTTTTTCTTCCGGTGTCTCTTCAAAAATCTGAATTAGAATTTGCCTGCCTTGTTTTTCAGGAATAAAACCTTTTTTAATTCCTTGGATAAGTCCCTTCCAAAATATTTCTTTGATAGTTTCATCTTTTTCATATTTGATTGCGTAGACCCAATTTTCTGGAAGGGCTAAAACAAAGCATTTTCTCCAAAAAGCTCTTTTTAAAAACAGATTTTTTATTTTTATCACCAATTCTGCCAAACCATAACAATCTTCAAATTCAAGACCTTCTGTTTTTAAAAACATTTTTAGAGCTTTTTTCTGTAGGGGAGGGGATTCAAGGCTTCGGACAAAATTAGCAAAATGATTTTTATCAGCGTAAGCTTTTGAAAGCAATCTCCAATCTTGATTCAATTGTTTTTTTATTTCTTTTATCTTCTCTTTTTTAATTCGTTTTTCCATCTGTTTTCTCCTTGTAAAAGATTGTAAAAGAACCAAAAAACGATTACTATTTTAAGTTTAAAATTTATTTTGAAGTTTGTCAACTTTTTTGCTATACTAAAATAATGATTGGAGTTTTTGATTCTGGGGTTGGGGGATTAACGGTTATTAAAGAAATTTTTAAAGAACTGCCCGGCTACCAAATAATTTATTTTGGAGATACAGCCCGGCTTCCTTATGGCACCAAGGGAGCTGATTTTGTAAAGAAATATTCTCTTAAAATCAGTCAGTGGCTTCTTCAAAGAGGGGCTAAAGTAATTGTTATTGCTTGCCATACTTCTTCTGCCTGGGCTTCAGAAAGTCTTAAGAAACAGTTTGCCGGAATCCCAATTTTTGAGATGATAAATCCTGGAGTAAAAGAAGCGGTGAAGATAACCAAAAATAAAAAGATTGGCATAATAGGAACACCTGGCACTATTAAAAGCGGTGCTTGGGAGAAAAAACTTTTGGAATTAGAGCCAAACCTAAAAATTTATTCAAAATCCTGCCCCTTGTTTGTTCCCTTAGTGGAGGAGGGTTGGATAAATAAAGAGATAACAAGAGAAATAATTGAAGAATATTTAGAAGAATTTAAAAATAGGGGAGTGGATACTTTGGTTTTGGCTTGTACTCATTATCCAATACTTGAAAAAATAATAAAAAAAGAAATCGGTCCAAAGATTAAAATTGTAAATCCAGCCAGAAGCTTAGTAAAAGAGCTTAAATTATTTTTAAAAAATAATCCCAAAATCGTTTCCCAGGTTAAAAAGGGGAGAAATCATCAATTTTTCTTCAGCGACCAACCCTATAATTTAGAAAAAATATCTCATTTTTGTTTAAACAAGAAAATCAAACCAATTATAAAAGATCCGTTTTAATATGAGGCAAATCTTCAAAGATAAAAAAATTACTATTATGGGGTTAGGGTTGCTCGGCGGAGGAGTGGGAGTGGCGAAGTTTTTTGCTAAACAAGGAGCAAAAGTTTTGGTAACCGATTTAAAGACAAAAAGAGAATTAAAGCCCTCTTTGGAAAAACTCAGAGGGCTGCCAATTAAATTTATTTTAAATAAACATCGAAACCAAGATTTTATTAATACTGGTTTAGTAATTAAAAACCCGGCTGTAAAACCAGATTCTCCTTATCTTAAAATTGCCAAAAAGCATAATATTCCTATAAAAACAGATATCAGTATTTTTTTTGATTTGTGTAAGGGCACTATTATTGGTGTTACCGGCACCAAAGGAAAATCAACTACTGCCACCCTTATTTATTTACTATTAAAAACAAAATATCCAAATACTCTTTTAGCTGGCAATATTGGTTTAACTCCTTTAGAAATTCTTTCAAAAATCAAAAAAAATAGCAAAGTTGTTTTAGAGCTTTCCAGTTTTGAGTTAGAAAATTTAAAGAAAAGCCCTCATATTGCTGTAATTACCACTCTTTTCCCAGACCATTTAAATAGATATAAAAATTTTAATGACTATGTTGAGGCGAAAAAGCCAATTTTTAAATACCAAAAGAAAAATGATATTTTAGTTTTGAATTATGATAATCTGGAGACAAAAAAATTGGCGAAAGAAGCATCGTCTAAAGTTTTATTTTTTAGGAGTTCTAATGTCTCGGCTGCTATCTTAGTGGCTAAAATTTTCAAAATTTCAAAGAAAAGCATTAAAAAAGTTCTTTCTGATTTTAAAGGTATTCCCAATAGACAAGAGCTCATTGCGACAAAAAAAAGTGTAAAATATATTAATGATACCACCGCCACCACGCCTCAATCTGTAATTTTGGCGCTCAAAAGATTTTCAAGTTCAAAAATTATTCTTATTGCCGGTGGTCAAGATAAAAATTTAAATTACGAAAATTTAGCAAAAGAGATAAAGATAAATGCGAAGCATCTTATTTTATTGCCAGGGACAGCTTCAGATAAAATAAAAAAAGAATTAAAAAAATTCAAAAAAATATTTTTAGCAAAATCAATGAGAGATGCGGTAAAGAAAGCAACGGCTATGTCTCAAAAAGGCGATATTGTTTTACTTTCTCCTGGAGCAGCCAGTTTTACCCCGTTAGAGGTTATAAAGACAAAAAAGAAGCACAAAGTCCTCAAACCTCTAACGGGGTTTAATTTGTTTAAAAACGAGTTTGATAGAGGAGAGCAATTTATTAAAGAAACTAAAAAACTATGAGAAGCTCTCGTTTTGATTATTATTTATTTGGCGTAGTGGCTATTTTATTAACCATCGGAATTGTAGTTTTAGCAAGTGTCTCAACGATATTTTCCCAAGAAAATTTTGGCAATACTACCCATTATCTTTTTCATCAGATAATTTATGGTTTAATTTCCGGCATAGTATTAGGATTTATCGCTTTCAAGGTAAAACTAACAACCATAAAAAAATGGGCCTTATTGATAGTCCTACTCAATTTAATTTTAATGGTTTTAGTTTTTATTCCTGGTTTGGGTATTACTGCTGGGGGTGCGTCACGTTGGTTGAATTTGGGCATTACTTCTTTCCAACCGTCAGAATTTATAAAACTCGCCTTTATTTTTTATCTTGCAGCTTGGCTAACCAGTCTGAAGAGGATTAGACAATCTGCTAAAGAGAAATCAATTGAATTTATATCTTTCCTTGTAATAATAGGGGTTCTTATTTTTTTATTAACCCTTCAGTCAGATATTAGTACTTTGGGAGTAATTATTATAGTTGCAGCTGTAATGTATTTTTCATCAGATACTTCATTGTGGTACAGTGTTTTACTGGCTTTAATCAGTATTGGTAGTTTTTTTCTTTTGATAAAAATTGCTCCTTACAGAATGAAACGAGTTCAAGTTTTGTTGGGATTAATAAAAGATCCTATGGGATTGGGTTATCAGATAAAGCAAATTTTGATTACTATTGGGTCAGGCGGCCTTTTTGGATTAGGTTTAGGTATGTCTAATCAGAAGTTTGGTTTTATACCTCAAACAATTTCTGACTCAATTTTCGCTATAATAGCGGAGGAAACAGGATTTATTGGTTCTGTGGTTTTAATTTTGCTTTTTTTAATTTTATTTTGGCGAGGATTCAGAATTTCCAAAAAAACCGAAGACGGATTTTCAAAACTTTTAGCCATCGGTATAAGTTCTTGGATTTGCATTCAGGTCTTTGTTAATATCGGAGCTATGGTTGGTATTTTACCTCTAACCGGTATTCCCTTGCCTTTTATTAGTTATGGTGGTTCGCATTTAATAACAGAGATGGTTGGAGTTGGAGTATTGCTTAATATTTCCAAATCTGAGAGAAAATGATAGAATAAACCTATGAAGATTCTTTTCACTGGCGGCGGTACCGCCGGTCATATATTTCCAATAATTGCTATTATTAGAGAGATAAAGAAAGGTTATCCTTATGGCGACTTTGAATTTTTTTATCTTGGCCCTAGAGATAAATTTGCCAAAGAAATTTTTTCCAGAGAAGGAGTAGTGGTAAGAACAATTTTAGCAGGAAAATTGAGAAGATATTTTTCTTTTAAGAATATTATTGATATTTTGAAACTGCCGATAGGAATACTTCAGGCCTTTTATTATGTTTTTGTAATTTCCCCTGACCTTATTTTTAGTAAGGGAGGATATGGTTCTATCCCGGCAGTGATTTCTGGTTGGTTCTTGAGAGCGCCAATTTTTTTACACGAGTCAGATATTATTCCGGGATTAGCAAATAGAGTAGCTAGTAAGGTTGCTTTGGAAATTTTTATTAGCTTTTCCGTTAAAAAAACAGAATATTTCCCGGCAAAAAAGATGCTTTCTGTCGGTAGTCCTATAAGGAGAGAGATTTTAAATGGTTCAAAAAACGAAGCGAAAAAAATTTTTAATTTAACAGGAGAAAAATCCGTGATTCTAATTTTAGGCGGCTCGCAGGGTGCCCAAAGAATCAATGATAAATTGCTGGTAATTTTACCCGAAATTTTAAAGGACTTTGAGCTTATTCATCAAACAGGCAGAAAAAACTTTGTTCAGCTAAAAAAAGAGTCCGAAGTTGTAATAACGCAAGACCTTAAAAAATATTATCATCCTATAGATTTTTTGGATGAAAAACAATTATCTTATGCCTATACGGTAGCAGATTTAATTATTAGTCGAGCCGGCGCTGGCACCATTTTTGAGATTGGAGCGGTTGGTAAACCATCGATTTTAGTTCCTTTGCCAGAGTCTGCCCAAAACCATCAAGTTAAAAATGCTTATGCTTTTGC
>PEYC01000007.1 GCA_002774555.1 Candidatus Nealsonbacteria bacterium CG08_land_8_20_14_0_20_36_22 | reverse complement strand
TGATTTTGTTTTTTAAAGAATTCACTGATGCTATTGTGATTTTCGGAGCAGTTATTCTTAACACCATTATTGGATTTTTCCAGGAAAACAAAACTACTACTGCCTTGCGGGAATTAAAAAAAGTTATCATCATCAAGAGCAAGGTTTTAAGAGAAGGCAATCTTAGGGTAATTGATTCTGAACAATTGGTGCCGGGCGATATTTTTATTTTAAGTCCGGGGGATAAAGTTCCGGCAGACGGTCGCCTTATTGAGGGCTGTAATTTAAAAATAAACGAGATGGTTTTAACCGGCGAGTGGCTGTCAGCCCATAAAAAATTCGGCCCATTGCCGGAAAAAACGCCTCTGGCAGATAGAGACAATATGGTTTATATGGGAACAGTGGTGGAAGACGGCAAGGCAAAAGTTGTAACCATTGCCATTGGCTTAGACACAGAGCTGGGAAAGGTGGCTCGAATACTCAAAGAAACCAAAGAAGAAAAAACTCCTTTACAAAGAAAATTGGCTCATTTTGCTAAAATAGTTGGGATAATTATTGTTGGAATTTGTATTTTTATCTTCCTTGAAGGGCTCGTTACAGATAGTACTTTTTTAGAGATGTTTAAAACAGCTGTTGCTGTGGCAGTGGCTGCTATTCCAGAAGGACTGCCAGTGGCAATGACCGTAATTTTGGCCTTAGGAGTTCAGAGAATTCTATTCAAAAAAGGGCTGGTCAGAAGATTGGCTTCGGCCGAGACCCTGGGCAGCGCTTCAATTATCGCCACCGATAAAACAGCTAGTTTGACCGAAGGAAAAATGCAAGTAATAGAAATTATTGGAGAAACAAAAACAGACAGGCCTCTGATTTTAAAAATCGCTACTTTGTGCAACGAAGCCTTTATTGAAAATCCAAATGAGCCAAGGGAAAAATGGGTTTTGCAAGGCGAGCCGACAAGCAAGGCCTTGCTTTTAGCAGGTTTGCAAGCAGGAATTAATAAAAAAAAGCTGGAGAAGAGAATGCGAAAAATTGCCGAACTTCCCTTTAATACAATGAATAAATATCTGGCCCGGGCTTTCTCTATCAATAAAAAAGAAGATGTGCTTTATATTGTTGGGGCGCCCGAGAAATTATTGGCAGTGTCCAAACATCTAAAAAAAGGAAGAAAAGAAATTCTTTTAACTTCAAAAAAAGAAAAAGAAATAACAAAAAAATTAGAAGGTCTGGCTGGCGAAGGACTTAGAGTAGTGGCTGTCGGTTATAAAAAAATTGACAATCTTAAGAATTTATTTAACAATTTGGTTTTTGTCGGTTTAATTGCTTTAAAAGACCCTGTTAGAAAAGAGGTTAAACAAGCAATCAGAACATGTAGACAGGCCGGAATGAGACCGATTATTGTTACCGGCGACCATAAATTAACAGCCATGGCGGTTGCTCGGGAAATAGGGTTAAAAGTAAATGGAGAGAATGTTATGGAGGGTATGGAATTGGATAAACTTTCCGAAAGCGAGTTTGATAAGCGGGTAAAAAATATTCAGATTTATGCCAGAGTAGAGCCAAAACATAAAATGCGAATTATCTCTGCTTGGCAGGATAAAGGAGAAGTTATAGCAATGACCGGAGACGGCATTAATGATGCTCCTGCCTTGAAACTGGCTGATATTGGAATAGCCCTTGGTTCTGGGACAGAAGTTGCCAAAGAAGTTTCAGATTTAGTTTTATTAACAGATAATTTTAATATTATTGTAGCGGCAGTTGAAGAGGGTAGGGCGATTATTGATAATATTCGTAAGGTTATTACTTATCTTTTATCTGATTCTTTCACAGAAACAATTTTAATTGGTATAGGTCTTTTCTCCGGTCACTTACCAGTAACAGCTGTTCAGATTTTATGGGTAAATCTTATTGAAGACGGTTTACCGGGAATTGCTTTATCTTACGAGCCAAAAGAAAAGGACTTAATGAAACAAAAATCCCAAGGTCATAATATAGCCCTTTTAAATCGAGAAATGAAGGCATTGATTTTTATTATCGGCATAATAACTGATTTTTTGCTTTTAGGACTATTTTTCTTTCTTCTAAAGTTCTCTAATTATGAGATTTACCATATCAGAACAATAATTTTAGCTGGTTTAACTATTGATTCTATTTTTTATGTATTTTCCTGTAAAAGCTTGAGAAAGAATATCTGGCAGATAAATCTTTTTTCAAATAAGTTTTTGGTTCTTGCCTGGATTTTTGGAGTAGTAGCTCTTTTAGGAGGTATTTATCTGCCGCCCTTTCAGACACTTTTAAAGACCGAACCATTGAATTTTTATGACTGGGGATTACTTTTAGCTTTAGGATTTATCAATATAACGTTGATTGAAACAACGAAATGGATATTTATTAAAAATTCAAAATTCAAAATTCAAAATTCAAAATTATAATATGTTCTGGTTATATATTTTTATCTTCTTAATTTCATGTTTCTTTCTTGCTTTTTCCAGTAGGTGGTTAGTTGATGCTTTATCAAGAATTGCCAAATTTTTAGGTTGGAAAGAATTTGTTGTTGCTTTCTTTCTTATGGCGTTTGGAGTATCGGTGCCGAACTTTTTTGTCGGGATTATTTCTGCTCTAAATAAAATTCCAGAGCTTTCTTTTGGTGATGTTGTTGGGGGTAACATTGTTGACCTTTCTTTAGTGGTTGGAATAGCTGCTTTGATTTCAAAAATGGGATTATCCGTCCCAAGTCGAACCGTTCAAGGAAGTTCAATTTTTACGATTGGTATTGCTGTTTTACCTTTGATTTTAATTTCCGATGGAGTTCTTTCAAGGACAGACGGTCTTTTGCTTTTCTTAGCATTTTTTGCCTATATAAGTTGGCTTTTTTCAAAAAGAGAAAGATTTACAAAAGTTTACAATGGAATTGTAGAGCCGATGAATTCTAAATTTTTCTTTAAAAATTTAATAAAATTTTTAATTTCAATTATTTTTCTTCTTTTAGCCGCTCAAGGTATCGTTAAGTCGGCAACTTTTTTCGCAAGTTATTTAAACTTACCAATCGGTTTAATTGGTATTTTATTGGTTGGATTGGGAAATTCTTTACCAGAAGGTTTCTTTTCTATCCAGGCCGCAAGAAAGGGTCAGGATTGGTTAGTTTTAGGAGACTTAATGGGTGGAGTAGTAATTACCGCTACCCTAGTTTTAGGAATAGTTGCTTTAATTTGTCCTATTCAAATTCGTGATTTTTCTCCTTTTGTTATTGCCAGAATCTTCCTTATAATTTCAGCAATATTCTTCTTAATAATTGTTAGAACTGGCAAAAAAATCACCAAAAAAGAAGCAATCATTTTAATTGCAATTTATCTCCTTTTCTTATCTACCGAAATATTTTTCCGGGGTTGATTTTTTTTGGTAATATTATAAGATAAATTTAATGGAGCAGGTGATAATTGGTTTTTTAATATTACTGGTTGTTGGATTAGTAGGAGCAATTTTTTTATTAGCTAAGAGAAAACCAGAGAAACAGCCAGAAGCGCTGATAATGCTTCAGCAGCAATTAAATCATATCAGCCAGGTTTTGGACAATAAATTATCTGAATCAACCAGGGCGATTCAAACCCAATTTGGTCAGAGCACTAAGCTCATTCAAAATGTCACCGAGAAACTAACCCGGCTTGACGAGACCAACAAGCAAGTTGTAAGTTTTGCTGACCAGCTTCAGAATCTTCAGGATATTTTAAAAAATCCGAAACAAAGAGGAATATTGGGAGAATATTATTTGGAAACGGTTTTGAAAAATGTTTTACCGCCCGGCACCTATCAAATGCAATATTCATTTAAAGACGGGACCATAGTTGATGCAGTTGTCTTTATTGATAAGAGGATTGTTCCAATTGATTCAAAATTTAGTTTAGAAAATTATAATCGGATAATAGAGGCGGCCGACCTTGAAGAAAAGAAAAGATATGAGTCAGCTTTTATCACTGACCTTAAAAACCGAATTGAAGAAACGGCAAAGTATGTAAAACCAGAGGAGAATACAATGGACTTTGCCTTTATGTTTATTCCTTCTGAAGCTGTTTACTATGATTTGCTTATTAACAAAGTGGGAGCAGTTACTGACGAGACAAACAGTTTGATTTACTATGCCGGCAAAAAAAAGGTAATAGTTGTTTCCCCCACTTCTTTTCTGGCTTATTTGCAGACGGTTTTACAGGGATTAAGGAACCAAAAAATTTCTGAACAAGCAAAAGAAATCATTAAAGAAGTTGAGCGGCTAAGCAGACATTTATGGACTTACGGTGAATATATGAAGAAATTGGGCAATCATTTAGGAACGACGGTAAGCGCCTATAATAAAGCCAGTAAAGAATTTACTAAAGTTGATAAAGATGTGGTAAAAATTGCCGGCGGTAAGCAAAAAATAAACATCAAAGAGGTTGAACCACCTTTAATTGAAAATTAAAAATTAGAAATTGAAAATTTTAATTATATGTTAGCTGTCATTAAGACCGGAGGCAAACAATATCTTGTTAAGCCCGGTGATAAAATAAAAATTGAAAAAATCGAAAAAGAAGGGGACAAAGAAATAATCTTTGACCAAGTTTTATTAGTGGAAAAAAATAGAAAAATTGAAATTGGCACCCCACTGGTAAACGGGGCTAAGGTTGTTGGAAAAATTTTAAGACAAGGTAAATCTAAAAAAGTAATCGTTTTCAAATACAAACCTAAAACCCGCTACAAAAAGAAAGCTGGCCATCGTCAGCTTTTCACCGAGATTGAAATTACCAAAATAGAAACCGAATAACGCCACAGTAATATTTCCTGCGGAATAACAGAAACTTAAAAATTGAAAATGGAAAAGAAAGGAGATGTAAAATGGCAAAAGGAAAAAGACAAACTAAATTCACCTTGGAAAAGGCCGCGGCAGAAAAGAAGGATACTTACTACCTACATGCTCAGTGTACAAATTGCGGTCGTGACATGCCACGCATGAAAATTCCTAAAGGCCAGGGACTAACTGACAAGAAGTGTCCCACCTGTGGGAACGCTACTTTAAGAGAAATACACGATCCAAAACTATGAGCATAAAGCATAGCTAAGGAATCCATGCAAAATAAAAAACCTCTTAAAGAGACCAGAAAAAGCCCTTGGTTTTACACCCAGGGTTTTTTATTTGTTCGCTGTTCTGATGTGCTAATTTGATTTTCTATCGACTTCTAATAAATACGGTCGCCTGCGATGAGAGTCAGTTTAAAGTTCAAAGCAAATTAAAATATTTTCTTAGCTTAATATCATCATAAATATTATCTGCTACAATAATATTTACATAAGGGGTAATCTCAAAAAATTCGCATAAGAATTGAATTTCTTTTTCGCAAGGATAAGGATGGACCCAGACACTTTTTTGAAGGGGATAAAAATGCATTTTTTGAAGTTTTTCTCTTAAAGCATCTCTAGCCCTTCTTTTTTTATCTGGAATATCAAAAATTACTATTCTCCATTTTTTATCCCAAACCGTTGGTTTCTTAGGTTTCATATCATCAAGTTGAATTTTTTTTACTACTCTTTTTCCTTTCTTTGTAAGTTCTACTTTAAAGTTCCCATTTTCCTCACCTAAAATTATAAGCTTATTTCTTTTAAGCCGCTCCAGCGCCTTAGCGATTTTTCTCTCGTCAAGTTTTCTTTTAATCTCTTTTTTAATATATTTTTTGTTTCTTTTAATTTGCCGTGCTATATTTATTAGAAAATAAGGAGAAGTGGCTGCAACCATAATTGCTCCAGCTACAAAAAGACAAAGAAGAACGTCTTTAGTTGTTTCTCTATATTTATTAGCCATTTTAGTTATTAGATTATATTATCACAAATTGACTCACAAAACAAGCGACCGTCGCTTTTAAGAGTCAAACTATTGACAAGCATTGACAAGTTCTGTGGGTTTGCTATAATACTGGTATAAAGTGGAAATTATAGTTTTTTTAATAATTATTAGAATTTTTGAAATTTCCGCTTATGCGGCGTATTACATCTTTAAAAGGGGTCAGATGTAATATGTAATATATTAGAGAAGCGACTATTATTTCTCCCTCTGTTTCTCCCCGTCGCGAGATGAAGAAAGGAACATGGAGAAAGAATAATTGTTCTTTAACTACCAATAAAACAAAAAACGATTCCACACAGGAATCGTTTTTACTTTCTTCCTTCGAGGGCAGAAGAGAGGGTTTCTTCATCGGCGTATTCTAATTCTCCTCCTGCCGGTAACCCTTGTCCGAGGCGGGTGATTTTGACATTAAATGGTTTTATTTCTCTTTCTATATATAAAGCCGTGGTCTCACCTTCAACAGTAGGATTGGTAGCAATAATAACTTCTTGAAAATTGCCGTTTCTAACTCTTTGTTTTAATTCTTCAATTCTTATCTTCTCTTTATCATTCTTTTTTAAACCAGAGATTGTACCGCCTAAAATAAAATAAAGTCCTTTGTATTTTTTGGTTTTCTCAATTGCAATCAAATCAGTTTCTTTTTCAACGATACAAAAGAGAGTTTTGTCGCGAGAATTGTTTCTGCAAATAGGGCAGAGAATTTCTTCTGCTTTCCCTAAGCTTTCCGAAGGGTCGAATGGATTAAAACAAGAGGAGCAAACTTTTATTGATTGTCTTAAATCTTTCAGCGAATTCAAAAGCTCGTCAAATTTCTCTTTCGGAAGTTTTGTTAAATAAAAAACAAAACGAGCCGCTGTCCTTGGGCCCACAGTTGGAAATTTAGAAAATAAATCAATAAGTTTTTGAATAGAACGTGGAAACATTTTGAAAATTATTCAGTGTATTCTTCTTTCTCTAAGTTTCTGAAGCAAACCCTTTTATCGTCAAAATATAATTCAACCTTTCCTACCGGGCCGTTTCGGTGTTTGGCAATAATAATATCAGCAATGTTTTTTTTGGTAGTGTCAGAATTGTAGCGATCCTCTCTATAAATAAATAAAACCACATCTGCATCTTGTTCCAACGAGCCCGATTCACGCAAATCAGCTAGCCTGGGGATTTGGGGAGTTCGGTGTTCTACGGCTCGGGAGAGTTGAGAAAGAGCAAGAACCGGCACATTAAGCTCTCTGGCTAACCCCTTAAGAGAACGAGAAATCTCAGAGACCTGTTGAACTAAATTAGCTGCGGGATTTCTCGGCTCCATTAGTTGTAAATAGTCAATAATAATTAACCCTAAACCATATTCTGCCTGTAGCCGCCTGGCCATTGCTCTCATTTGCAGAATATTAGAAGAGGCAGCATCATCAATAAAGATTGGAGCTTCAGATAACATGCC
>PEYC01000026.1 GCA_002774555.1 Candidatus Nealsonbacteria bacterium CG08_land_8_20_14_0_20_36_22 | reverse complement strand
GCATCCTTGTATTTTAATTGGAAGCATTTCACCGCTTTTAATGTTTTTGAACCAAAATAATTGGTATTGGCTACGCCGGAAAGACAATTTTCGGCCGCCAAAACAATCTTTAGGTTAACCACATCTGCGTCTTTCATCTCCAAGCTAAGGTTTTTTGTAAATGTAAAGCCCGCCGGAATACCTTCAATGGTGGTTGTTGGGGTTGTTCCCTGAAGAAGAGCGCTTAACCGTGTCTGCAAAGCAGATAATTGAGCCGATAAATCCTTAATCTGGACCTCTAGTTCATCAGCCGTTAAAGCCTGAGCTGACTGAGGAATAATCATTGCCGCAACGGTCAAAACAGTTATAATCGAAAATATTTTTTTCATAATTTATTTTTCATTTAGGAATTAATTAATTTTTAATTTATTGTCGTTAGCCGACCTCTGCGATTAACGACTCTTAATTGTTTGTTAATAATAGAATTTTTTCAAGGGCTTGAGAATAATTTCCTGCTTCGTAATCGTTTTGAATCTCAATTAAGGCCTCTTGCTGTTCCTCTGTTAGAGTTGTTTCCTCTAGGTCTTTAATTTCTCTTTCCACAATCTGAGCCAAAGCATTATCCCATTCCTGATTCTCGCCTATCCCCTCTATGCCCAAAGATTTTATTATATTGGTTTTCTCTTCTATTTTTTTAACTTCAGCAACGAGCTCTTTTAAGTTCTGGGAGTCCTTTTTGGGATCGGTTCTGGTCAAACTCTCTACTGCTTTGGAAACGGTTTGCTGATATTCTGTAATAGCTGAAGCTAATTTCTGGGATTGGTTGGCCTGGGCAATTTTAGTCAAATCATCAAGACATTTATTAACTGCCTCCAAATTATATTTTGACTGTTCTTTTTCGGAAATAAAAATTGTCTGGCCTTGCTCGGCGAGCTTTTTTAAAGAAAAAAGGAAATCGCCAGGCACCGAATTCTGGGCAAAACCAAAGACGCCGATTAAGACCAAAAGCGTTGTTATAAAAGCAAAAGCCGGCTTATGCTGAAAGGCAAATTTCTCTCCTCTCTGAAGTTCTTTTAAAAAACCGATAAAAGAAAATTGAGGTTTTTCTTCTCCCAAAATCTGCTTTTTAGTCAAAACAACCCAGTCTTGTCTGGGTTTAAGCTGCCTTAATTCTTGAATTTTGGCAATGAGTTCTTTTTCAGTCATTTTATATAATTATGACGAGAAACTGGCCCTTTTATTACAAAATTCTTCTACGGGGTTTGGCCGTAAATCTTAATTCTTGTCCCAATCTCTACCCGGTGATAAAAATCCTCTGCCTCCCCTATTTTTAACCTAATACAGCCGGCCGAAGCTGGTTTCCCAATTTCTTTTTCGCCTATTCTTTTTTCTCCTTCCTCACAAATTGGCACTTCATGAAAGCCATAATTTCCTTTAAAACCAACCCAAAAGGGCAGCCAACAATCGGTCATTTTAGAGTAAATCATCGTAGATTTGCTAATCACCCTAAAATTTCCTTTAGGAGTAGAGTTTTCCTTTTTGCCCGTTGAAACAAAGAATTCTTTTATTATTTTTCCATCTTCACAAAGTGTCATTTTTTGCTGCGAAAGATCAACTTTAATGACTTTTCCCTTATTCTCGGTTATTTTACAGAGCTGAGGACTATTTTTAACCAAACTCTCCGGCGGAGGAGTTTTGAACTCTTCAGAGGAGTGCTGATTCTTAGTTATTTTAAGAACAAAATAGGATTCAAATTGGGGATAAACCCACTTATAAATAAAAATTCCCAGAACCACTGCAAGGAGTAAAAAAATCGTTATTTTTAATATGGAATTAAAATGTCGGTTCATTTAGTATATTAGTTGTTTAGTTTATTTTTGTTTTTTATTTTTAGAATAAAGAAAAGTAGCTCTTTTTATTGCACTTAACATCAAAAAAATGTTATTATTTGATAATATGATATTGCGGAAAGAAATTAAAATAATTCTTCTTTTATTTATCTTTGTCTTTTCTTTTGGATTTTTGGCTATTGCCGTTTATTTCGTTTTTCTGGGTCAAAAAAATACAGAAATACAATTGGAAACTCAACTAGGGTCGCACTTTCCTACAAAAGATTTGGGGGAATATATTTTTACAGATTGGGGGGGTGATACTCCTAGTGATTCCTTAAATATTATCAATAAAATTGTTAGTTGGGGCTACAAAATACCGTCGTCTCCTCGTTCAATAGATACTATTATTATTCACTCTAGTTACGATGTTCTGGGAAATAATCCTTATAGCGTTGATGGTGTTATTTATGAATTCAAGATTTATGGTGTTGCAGCACATTATCTTATTGATCGCAATGGCATTATATATCACTTAGTAGAAGAAAAAAATATCGCCTATCATGCGGGAAGAGGTAAAATGCCCGATGGAAGAACTAATATCAACAATTTCTCTATTGGTATTGAATTAATTAATACTAAAACTGTAGGACCAAATGAGCATCAATATAAATCTTTAATAGGATTAGTTAAGTTACTAAATTCGAAATACAAAATAGAAAATATATTAGGGCATAATCAAATCGCGTCGGCACGCAAAACTGACCCTTGGAATTTCGATTGGCAAAAATTTAACGAAGGAATAAAAAATTAAACAATTTTTAAATTTTATATAAGTGAAGCCCGGCTTCATTTAAATCTCTTCTATTCTGCTCCTAAGGTCTTTCAGGGCACGGCAAAGAGTAACCCTAACTGCTCCCTTTGACTTATTGAGCATCTTGGCTATCTCGGAAATTGATAAATCATCTATATAATGCCAAATAAGCACTTCCTGATAACCATCTTTTATATTTACCAAAACTGACTTAACTCTTTCAAGGTCTGAGTTATTCATGGTCTCTGTTTCTAAATCTATCCGAGGATCAGTAATCGGTAGGCAATCTACTGAGACAGTTTGTGTCCTACCTCTTTTCCTATAATAGTCAATAATTAGATTGCGAGCAATCTGATATAAAAAAGCAGGAGGATTTTCAATATCCTTTTTGTTATCTTTAAACGCCTGCCAGCCCTTTAAAAATGTCTCTGAACACAAATCCTCAGCTATTTCCTGAGAATTCACTTTCAAAAATATAAACCTGTAGATTTTATCTACATATTGGTCGTAAATTTGACTAAAAATTTCTCTTGTTTTTTTCATTTTAAGGTGGGACATTGGGGTAGGACGCTCTGTCCTACCTTAATCTTATAAAATGTCTCATTTCTCTCGCCTATTCTTTCCACTATTCCTTGTTTTAATAAAAATTCAAAATCCCTTCTTAAGGTTCTTTTGGAAACATTTGGCAAGATTTTTTTAACCTCCCAAACCTGAATTTTTTCCTTTTCTTTCAAAATCTCCAAAATCTTCTTTTTTCTCGGCTCTAAGGAAAATTGTTCTCCGCTGGGTTTAGCTTTAGTTTCAGCAAAGAACAGTTCTCCTTTTATCTTATCATACTCTTCTTCTATTTTCAATAAATCAAAAAAACTCACCCAATTCTGCCATTTGGCTACGTTAAAATAACTCTTAAGCACCTCAAATTCTTTCTCAATTGACAATCTTCTTGGATTAGAGCTATGGGAGATCTCCCAGACCGTAAGTTCGGCTAAAATATTATCTGCTGTTTCTCTCATCTTATAACGGAGCGGCTCTTTTTTAGGAAAAAGCAAGGTCTGTTTATAGAGTTTATTGGTAAGTTCTATGATTTTTTGTTTATCCATATTTACCCCGTTAGAAAGTCCTACTATTTAAGCAATAATAACAAAATTACCTTAAACTTGGAAATATGTTCTTTCTAACGGGGTTTATACTATTATACAAAAATCAAAACCAAGGTCAATGTTTAAGTGAAGCCCGGCTTCACTTACCTTCACTTACTACTGTTTTTTGCTCTGGGCGTGCCGCTGATTAAATTCCCTTTAGCGTCTAATCCTTGTTGGGAAATCGTTGAATCATTATCAGCCCAATTTTCAGGAATAGAACCAGAAATCGTGGAATCGATTCTTTCCATTGAAATTCTAATCCAATCATCGCCGATCTTCTCATTTTTTCCAGCCGGCCAGTTGCCATCATCAAGACAAACAGTTCTGTCAATTAAATTATCGTTTTGGTCATAAAGTGATAAAATTTCACAATCCGGATTATTTCCTAAACCATTTCCAAAACTCCCCTGCCAATCAGCCGGAATATCGCTAATAGTATTATCATCTGTTCTTTCTAAAAGATAAAAGCCATTAGTAGAAATAGTAGTTGTGGTGATGATAGAAGTTTCTGGGATTTCGCCAAAAATAATATTTGGACCGCCATCTGAAGACTTTAATCTCCAGCCAAAAAGATTAATATCCTGATCAGTGTTATTATATAATTCAATCCACTCATCGACTGAATTGGCTCCTGTCCCCATCCAAGCGATTTCGTTGATAATTACTTCTAAAGTCGGGAGTTCTTCTTCGCCAGCCTGCTCAATCTTCAGCTCAACTTCCACGCTCTGAGGACTGCCTTCTGCCCCTTGAGCTGTAATTATAATCTCTGCCTCATAATTACCATTTGCTAAGCCAGCGGCCTCTTGGGTTAAAGAAACCAAAACTTCCGACGTCTCATCTGAAACTTGGCCAGAACTCGGCTCAATTTTCAGCCAACTGGCATCAGATGGCGTGGCATAATCAATAATCCCTTGCCACTCAAAACTTCCGTCGCCAGCATTACTAATATTAAAAGCTTCTGTTCCCGAAGGAGTAGCAGATTCTATAATGCTGAATTCTAAATTTTGAAGAGAAACCTCTAAAATCGGCTGAGGCAAAAGGGGCTTACTGTTCTCTGTTTTTGGAGTAGGTTCTTGGGTTTCAAAATCGTCTTGATTATTATCGTTATCTTGGTATCCTCCATTAATCCATTTTCTTCCGATACTTTGACCTGCTTCGGGATTCAGAGTAGGAGCAGTTTCATAATCTTGAGCTTCGCCCCAACCAACTTTATCAACAATTTCTCTGTTTGGATTTTTTAAAACTAAAGAATTATTATCACTAAGCGTTAAGTCTAATACAATATTACTATTTTCAATCTGTTTAGAAATAAGAAAATAACCGTTGGCAGGGATTGTTTTTCCTTCAAATTTGGTTGATGAGATAAAAGAATCCCAAGAACTACTTGTCTGGGTTTTTCTTTGAATATACCAACTAGTCAAATCAATTGTTTGATTATTTGGATTATAAAGTTCAACAAATCTTTCAGTTAGCGGAGAAATTTGAATTTCGGAAATCAAAATTTTAGGGTAGGTCGTAGGCGCGCCGCCTCCACCGCCTCCACCGCCTCCTCCTCCAGTGTAGTGTTCAACATAAGCGCAACCTTGTTCTATTATTTTTTGCAAAGTTATCTCACCAATTCCACTTACCCTTACCAAATCATTAATAGAAGAAAAAGGTCTTGCCTCTATTATCAGTTGGGCTTTCACTGGTCCGACACCAGTTATTTTTTGTAGCTCCTCTTTAGAGGCAGTGTTGATTTCTACAAAACAAATAGCTGTTTTTTCGTCTTCTAATTCTTCCTCTCCTACTAATTCTTCTTCTGTTCCCTCCTCTTCTAATTCTTCAACTGGTTCAATTGGTCCTCCAATCCCTTCTGACTCACCAACCAATTCAGCCACTTTTTGACTCAATATATCAATTTTTTCAGCAATATCATCAAGAATCTCCTGGGCTTGTTTAAGGTCAAATTCCTGCAGAGACCCGGTCTCTATTTTCTCCTCTACTTTCTCCCCTACTTCTTCTATCTTTTTCCCTATTTCTTCAATAATTTCTGGATTTATAACCTCTTCTTGCTCCTCGTCTGGCGACTCGGCTGATAGGTCAGGTGGGACAAGGTTAGGACTAGGACCAACTGTTGCCTGAAAAATATTTAATTTAGAAGAAAATATATTTATCAAATCCTTTAAGCTCTCAAAGGCCTTTTTCGTTTTGTCTAAATATGACTTTAATTTATCAAAAAGGCCGGGTTCTTCAAACTTAAACTCCGGCACCGGTTCATCAAAAACCACATCAATTTGAGGTTCTTTAACCCACCTGTAAACATCATCAACATATTCAAGCTCGCCATTTATCCTGACAATAAACGGTTTTAACTCTTCAATACCCCCTTCCCATTGAAAATTTCGCGAAGGAAAAGGTGTTTTAATAACCTTTGAAGAATAAATCTCTATACCTACTTCTCCTTGTTTAGGACCCAAAGGATGATAAACAATATTATACGGGAAAATTGCTTTTTCCCAATTTCCTCTATATGTAGAATAAGAAATCTCTAAATTCCCATTGCTCGTCCTAATTTCATTTTGTAAAAGCCAGTCTATCGCATATTCCTTTGCTTTTTCCACAGATAATTTTTCAATTTCTCCAATAACGAGAGCAGGGTCTCCAGTTAATATAGAATAAGCTAATTTAATAATGGCATTTATAACGCTTTTGCCTACTTCTTTTGGAACATCAATGAATAAATAATGAGCAATATCTGCTTTTATCGCTTGCTTTATAATTACCAAAGCTGCTTGTTCTTCTATTTTAAAGTCGCTTGAACTAGTAATTTCTGTTATCTCATCACTTATACCCTGTTTAACGACCTGCCATATTTTCGTACTATACTCATCTTTTAATTCGACCTCTTCTGCAAAAATAATATTAGATAAAATAAAAAAGACCAATATAACCACCAGAATTATTAAAAAAATAAACAAAAACTTCCTATTTTTGTTCATATATTAATAGAAATTTGCTCTAAAATCTTATCAAATTCCTGAACACATTGCTGGTTGACAATAAGACCACTCTCAAAATAATATACTTTATCTCCAATTGGTAACTCAACCTCAATAGATTTTGTTTCTCCGTCTTTTTTATAAATCCTTCTAACTGCGGTTTTATTATCTACGGATACAACACTATAACCATCTTGTTCTAACTCCGATCCTTTTTGCAGTGCCCTTATCAGATTTTCGAAATATTCTATCGTTGTTTTCTCGGTCTCTAATATCTCAATCCCTATTCCACAAGCCCCCCTTTCTCTTACACTATCTAAAAAACCACCGTTCTCATCAAATTCGGTTTCAGGACTAAACAAACCTACTGATGTCACATAGTCCTTCACTATCCAGTCGTCTGGGACTTTAACTGTGAATTTTTCTTTCTTGTTTTCAACTATCTTTCTTTCTGAAATCTCTATAATCTCGTAATCACTTACTGGTGGAAGAATTTTCTCCTCCCCTTTTCTATTCTTCCACCAAAAAAATCCTCCGCCGATAATGAGGATTAAAACAATAACAACTGCGAAAATAATAATTTTTTTGTTTTTGAATTTAAAATTCATAGTTTTTAGGCACATTGTATTTTGAAGTTCAATATGCCTTTTTATTAATATTCTCTTATTTTATAAAAATCTTTTTCTTTTGTAAACCCCGTTAAAATAAAAAAGCCCTGAGAATTAAATAAATTCTAGGGCTTTTATGATTCTTTTTTCCTCAACCTTGCCAAAACCCTTTTTACGATTTGTTGAATTCTTGTTTTGCTTAATCCCATTTCGTCGGCAATTTCTTGTAAAGTATGTTCTTTACCATCTTCTGCCAAACCAAATCTCATTTTAATAATTTTTTCTTCCCGAGGGGTTAAACTTTTGAGTGTTTTTTCCAAATCCTCTTTAAAAATATTTTCAAAAGCTAATGCGACAGGTAAAGCTACTTTTGGGTCTTCAATAAATTCTAACGAGATATTATCTTCGTCTTCTCCCAGAAGAGTTTCTAAAGAAATAATCTTTGAAGGATTTTCCAGAAATTTTCTTATCCTTTGAGCTCTATCAATCGTAATTTT
>PEYC01000028.1 GCA_002774555.1 Candidatus Nealsonbacteria bacterium CG08_land_8_20_14_0_20_36_22 | reverse complement strand
TTCTAAATACCAAAGCCACTGCCCTTCGGTTTTTGGCTTCCAATTTTTTGTTATATTGTAATCCCAGTTGAACATATTATGTTATTCTGCCGCATTTTTCTTAAATTGGCAATCTTTGTTAGAGCATTTTATTTGTTTTCTTTTCGTTTCAACCAGCAAAGAGCCGCACTCAGGGCATTTTTCTCCAGTTGGTTTGTCCCATAAAGCAAAATCGCATTTTGGGAATTGATTACAGGCATAAAAGATTTTTCCTCTTTTCGTCCGTTTTTCTACAATTTCTCCTTTTTTACATTTCGGGCATTTTATTCCTAAAGTATTTTTCTCTAAGGGCTCGGTATGTCTGCATTTTGGGAATTTTGAGCAGGCATAAAATCTCCCATACTTGCCCAAACGGACCAAAAGCGGCGCTCCGCATTTCGGACATTTTTTTTCAGTCGGTTTTTCAGTAATATCTTTCTTAGAAACTTCTTGATATTTTTTCTGAAGATTTTCTTCAAATGGCTCATAAAAATCTTTACAAACCTCAACCCATTTTTCCTTTCCCTGGGCAATTTCATCTAAATCCTCTTCCATTTTGGCAGTAAATTTAATATCTACAATTTTCGGAAAATGTTTAACCAAAAGATCGTTAACTACTATTCCAATTTCAGTTGGCTCAAATTTTCTTTGTTGGTCTTTGATAATGTAATTTCTTTCTTGGATTGTTGATAAGATTGGAGCATAAGTTGAAGGCCGGCCGATTCCGTTTTCTTCTAAGGCCTTAATTAAAGTGGCTTCATTATATCTTGGAGGGGGTTGAGTGAAGCGTTGAGAGGAAATAAGTTTTAGAAGTTTTAAAATTTCATCTTTTTCTAAATCCGGAAGCTCAGTTTCTTCAAGTTTCATGGGATAGACCTTTAAAAACCCGTCAAATTTCAAAATTTGACCTGTTGCGCGAAAAGTATAATTTTTCGCTCCAATATCAACAGTGCTAGAATTCAAGGCAGCTTGGCTCATTTGGCAAGCGATAAATCTACGCCAGATTAAGTCGTAAAGTTTAAATTGATTTTTATCAAGTTTTGTTTCAAGGATTTCTGGTGTTTTATTTGGGTAACTTGACCTAATTGCTTCATGAGCTTCTTGAACTCTGCCTTTAGCTTTATATTTTCTGAAAAAACCAGCCCAATATTTTTGACCGTAGTTTTCAATAATAAACTTTTTAGCTGCAAATAAAGATAAGTTAGAAAGATTTAGAGAATCCGTTCTGTGGTAGGTGATATGGCCTTTTTCATAAAGTTGTTGGGCTAAACCCATTGTCAATTTTGCCGGGAATCTAAATCTTTTCCAGGCCTCCTGTTGCAAGGTGCTGGTAGTAAAAGGCGGCAGGGGATTCTTTTTTATTTCTTTTTGTTCAATTTTCTCAACCTTATATTCTACCCCTTTTAAATCTTGAATAATTTCATCTGCTTCTTTTTTTGTTTTGATTCCAAGTTTTGGAATTATCTTTCCATCTTTTTTAATCAATACTGCTTCAAATTCATTATTTTTGTCTCCCTTCGGGACATCTCCCGTAGGGAGAATTTTGAGGAGCGTAGCGACGATTGTCCAGTATTCTTGGGGTTTAAAACCTTCAATCTCTCGCTCCCGTTCCACCACTAACCTAACAGTTACTGATTGCACCCTGCCAGCCGATAGGCCTCGGGCAACTTTTTTCCATAAAAAAGGAGATAATTTATAACCAACAATTCTGTCTAAAATTCTTCTTGCCTGTTGGCTATCAACTAAATTCATATCGATTTCTCTTGGATTCTCAAGAGCTTCTTTTATTGCTGATTTAGTTATTTCATGAAAAACAATCCTTTGAGGGTTTTTTAAATCAAGAATTTGAGTAAGGTGCCAAGCAATACTTTCTCCCTCTCTATCCTCATCGGTAGCTAAAATAGTTTTTTTACCTTTTTGAACCTCTTTTTTTAGAATTAAAATAACTTTCTTTGCTCTTGGCGGGACAACATATTTTGGTTTAAAATCATTTTTTACATCCACGGCAAAATCATCTTCCGGCAAATCTCTAATATGTCCGTAAGAAGATAGAATTTTGTAGTTTTTACCTAAAAAACCCTGCAATGTCCTAGATTTTGTCGGGCTTTCAACAATAATTAAATCCATAAAACTTTACCCTGAGTCTGCCGAAGGGTTGCAATTTATATTATTTTTTTGTATTATACATAATTACAGCACATTAACAAAATAACATACTATAACCAATTTTTGAAAGGGGAAAGAAATGGACGAGAAAAATAACAGAACAGAAAAACAGACGGGGAGAGCAAGAAAGATTTTTCGCGGAGTAGTAAATTTTTTAAAAAGAGAAGAAAAAATCATAATTAATAAAGAACAAATTGGGTTAATTCTTCCTCATCGTGGCAGGATGCTTCTTTTGGACCGAGTTGTAATAACCGCCCAAAAAATAATGGGTGAGTTTATTGTAACCAATGAAGTTTGTGACGGCCATGCTGTTTTAGAGGGAAAATTAGTCTTAAAAGGTTCTGACCTTTTTGATATGGCGGCCCAACTTTTAGGGGTTTGGGCGGCTCAGCATTCCGACGCCGAGTTTAAAGGCAAAAAGACCGTAATTAGAGAATATGGAGGGGCAAAATTTCGAAATCCGATTTTTCCAAAGGAATTTTTAGTTATGGAGATTGACCCGGAGAATGCTTCAGCTCAGGTTATGGTTGGCCGTGATATAATTATTACCAAAGGAGAAAAATTTTCGGCGCGAGTAGGGAAGGAAAAGAAAGCTGAAATTTCTTCTGTGGAATTAATTATTTATTAGCTAAAAGCTTAGCTGAATAATCGGCTAAGCTTTTTTATTGTTTCTTTAATGACTTGTTTTATTATTTTTTCTTCTTTTTTGTCAA
This sequence comes from Candidatus Nealsonbacteria bacterium CG08_land_8_20_14_0_20_36_22, assembly GCA_002774555.1. Lineage (GTDB taxonomy): Bacteria > Patescibacteriota > Minisyncoccia > Minisyncoccales > GWA2-38-27 > PEYC01. The sequence goes on along the minus strand of PEYC01000028.1, from coordinate 4,697 downwards.
ATTTCTGGAGAACAAACTGTTCAGTACTACGGACTAGTCCGTGGTACTGCTGTGGGTTGATGCCGATTCGAAAGCGGATAAAATCTTTTGTTCCAAGTTCTCTAATTACTGATTCCACACCTTTGTGGCCAGCTGCGCCTCGGTTTTTAACAATTTTGATTTTCCCCAAAGGCAAATCAATATCGTCATGAACTACAATTGAATTTTGAATTTTGAATTTTGAATTTTGAATTATTTTTTTTATTGCAACTCCTGAGTTATTCATAAATGTCTGGGGTTTGACCAAAAGTATATTGTCTTTTTCTGAAATCAGAGCATTGGATTTTTTAGAAAATTTAAATTCGGGAAAATTATTTTTTTCCGCGAATTCGTCAATAACTTGAAAACCAACATTATGCCGCGTATCTTTATATTTTTTCCCGGGGTTTCCCAGACCAACAATAATCGTCATATGTTTAATTATACCATTAAATTACAGAGTTGTGGAAAAAACTCTTGACAGGGCTTTGTGAAAGATTATAATAACTTTAATTATTGTTCTTTTGGAGCTCATTTTAAAAATCCATTTTTAGGAGAGATAAAAATGGAAGAAAAGACAAGAGGTCCTCCCTAAAACTTAGAGAGAAGAGAAGAGAAGAGAAGAAAGGATTGTTAGAATTGGTTTATCGTGTCGCCAAAAAGAAAAGGAGGTAAAATGGCGTGGCCAAGACATGTCGCCGTTAGTTAAGCTTGACAAACTGTTTACCGTTGGAGGATAGAAGTCCTCAGACCCTTAAGGTCGTAAAATAAAGCGCCGAGATCTCAATACTTGCACTTGAGACTCGGCTTTTTTTATGGGCCTTGTCTAGACAAAAAAATTCTGCTATAATATAAAATAAATATATGATAAAAAAGGTTTTTTCTTTCATTTGGGAAATTGCGAAAATAGTTATTATAGCCATTGTAATAGTGGTGCCTATTAGATATTTTTTGTTCCAGCCATTTTTTGTCAGAGGTCAGTCAATGGACCCGAATTTTGAAAATGGGGATTATTTGCTCGTTGATGAAATTACTTATAGGTTCAAGGAACCCCAGAGAGGGGAGGTGATAGTTTTTAAATCGCCCTTAGATTCTTCTCAGAGGTTTATTAAAAGAATCATTGGTTTGCCGGGAGAAATTGTAGAGATTAAAGATGGCAGAGTGATAGTTTATAATGATAAAGGGCAACAAGTTTTGAACGAATTAGATTATCTTCCCAATTTTTCAACCGGAGGGGACTTAAAAATTTCTTTGGGCGAAAATGAATATTTTGTTTTGGGCGATAACCGTCCTTTTTCTTATGATTCAAGAAGATTTGGGCCCGTATTGAAAGAGAGCATTATTGGCAGGGTGATTTTTAGGGCTTGGCCCTTTGCCACATTAATGATATTTGAGAAACCGAGTTATTAATTTTATGGCAAAAAAATCAAAGTTTCAATGTCCCATTGGCATGCATGATATTTTACCCGAAGAACAGGCATATTACCAAAAAATCTATGATGTGGTTTCCAATATCGCAGATTTTTATGGATTTGGAAAGATTGACACACCAATTGTAGAACAGGAGGAACTTTTTTCAAAAGGAATTGGCTTAGCAACAGATATTGTCAATAAAGAGATGTATATTTTGAAAACCAAAGGTGGGGATTCTTTGGCTTTAAGGCCGGAGTGGACTGCTCCTCTTGTCCGAGCTTATATTGAAAATGGCATGCAGAGTTTACCCCAGCCAGTTAAACTTTGGTATTTCGGGCCCTGTTATAGGTATGAACGACCTCAGGCCGGCAGATATCGTCAGTTTTGGCAATTTGGTTTTGAGACATTTGGAGAATCAAGTCCGGTGATAGACGCTCAGATAGTTCAAATTTTTTATAATGTTCTACAAGAGCTAAAGTTAAAAAATCTAATTACTGAGGTAAATAGTATTGGGGATAGCAATTGCCGGCCTTATTATAAGAAACTTTTGACAAGTTATTTTAGAAATAGAGTAGCTTCTTTGTGCGTTGACTGCAAGAGACGTCTGAAAGAAAATGTTTTGAGGATTCTTGACTGCCAAGAGGAAAAATGCCAATCAATTAAATCCGATGCTCCTCAAATCCTTGATCATCTTTGCGAAGAATGCCACAAGCACTTTAAAGATGTTCTAGAGTTTTTAGATGAGATTGGAATTCCTTACGAGCTGAATCCATACTTAGTTAGGGGGCTTGATTATTATACAAAGACCGTTTTTGAGATTTTTTCCAACAAAAAAGAGGATAAAAGCTTAGAAGAGGATTCAAAACGAGTTGCTTTAGTTGGCGGGGGAAGGTACGATAAATTAGTTAAGGTCTTAGGTGGAAGGGAAACACCTGCCTGCGGAGCGGCAGCTGGGATAGAAAGAATAAAGGACTTAATGAAGTCCCAAGAGATAAAACTTCCGAAAGAAGTCCTTGCTCAAGTATTTTTAGCTCAACTCGGTGGTCTGGCGAAAAGAAGAAGCTTGAAGATTTTAGAAATCTTCAGAAAAGCAAAAATAAAAGTAGCAGAGTCCTTTGGTAGGGATTCTTTGAAGGCACAATTAAACAGGGCAGATAGGTTCGGAATAAAATACACTCTTATTTTTGGTCAAAAAGAGGCCTTGGAAGGAGTTATTATAATTAGAGATATGCAAAACGGGAATCAAGAGACAGTAAAATTAGATAAAGTGGTGGAAGAGATAAAACAACGACTTAAGAAATAACTATGTCTTGTATTTTTTGCAAAATTATAAACAAACAAGAGTTATCTGGAATTCTTTACGAGAATAATAAATTTATTGTTATAAAAGATATTAATCCCAAGGCCCCGGTGCATTTGTTAATTATTCCAAAAAAACATATCCCGTCTGTAAAAGAAATTGGGCAAGAAGATAAAGAGTTGTTGGGGGAATTAATTTTAGTTGCCAAAGAGTTCGCGGAGCAAAAGGGTTTAAAGGGTTATAAATTAATAATTAATGTTGGCAGGGAAGACGGTCAGATTATTGACCACCTCCATTTACACCTGTTAGCTCAATAAGTATGCCTTTAGAAGTTCAAAAACAAGGGAAAGAATCTCCTCAAAGTTTAGTTCGCCGCTTTTCCAAAAAAGTAAAACAAAGCGGGATTTTACTTCAGGCCAAAAAAAATCGTTTTCAAGAGAAGCCAAAAAGCAAACAACTGAAAAAACGCTCTGCCTTAAGAAGAGAGCAATTGAAAAAAGAATACGAGATATTAGAAAAGATGGGGAAAATAAAATAATGTTGAAACAAACAATTCAAAAAGATCTCTTTCAAGCCGTAAAAGAGGGCGATGAAATAACTCGTTCCACTTTAAGATTGCTTTTGGCTGGGATTTTGAATAAAGAAAAAGAGAAAAAATATAAAACCTCAAAAGAAGAATTAACTGACGAAGAAATTATTGAGGTTATTTTCTCCGAAGCTAAAAAAAGAAAAGAAGCTATCATAGAATATAAAAGAGGAGGGAGGGAAGATTTATCTGATAAAGAGAAGGCAGAGCTGGAAGTTTTACAAAAATACTTGCCAGAGCAACTTTCAGAAGAGGAGCTCAAAAAAATAACCAAAGAAGCCATTGAAAAAGTTAGGGCTAAAGAAGTAAAAGACATTGGCAGAGTTATGGCCGAAATAATGCCAGAAGTCAAAGGAAAAGCAGATGGAAGCGCGGTAAGTAAAATTGTAAAAGAATTATTGGTTTCTAAAAATGAATAGCAAGATTGAAAAAAAATATATTGAGATAATGCGGAAAAAGAGCGGTGATGAACGACTCAAAATTGCTTTGGAATTGAGGAAGTTAGTTTTAAAGATGGCTGAAGAAAATATAAAAGACCAAAACCCAAATATCTCCTCCGAATATTTAAAAGCAAAACTTCAAGAAAGAATATATGGATTTAGTTTCCCTTTTAAAAATAGTGATAAATAGATTAGAGAAGGTAGGTTAGAAGATGCCGAATCAATTTTAAAGACCTCCAAAGTTGATTTAAAATATATCAGAAACTGGGCAGAGAAGCAATCAACAATTAAAATTTTGGAAGAAATTTTATGATTGAGATTAATAATTTAACTACCAGCAAAGTTGACGAAAAGTTTTTGAAGAGGGTTGCCAGAAAGGTTTTAAAAGGGGAAAATAAAGAAGGGATTGATTTATCTATTGCTTTGGTTGGCCAGACCAGGATAAGAAAACTAAATAAAAAATACCGAGGTAAGAATCGAGCAACTGATGTCTTATCTTTTGGCAACGACTTAAACGAAATTGTTATTTGTCTAAGAGAGGTGAAGAAACAGGAATTAGCCCGGGTTTTAATACATGGAATTTTACATCTTTTAAAATACAAACATAGTAAAAAAATGCAAAAAAAAGAAGAAATTTATGGCAAGGCCATATATTATTAATGCTTTAGATATTGGTTCGGGCTTTCTAAAACTGGTTACTATTTCAAAAAGGCCTAAGGAGGAGGATTTTGAAATTTTGGGTTTTGCCAAAGAACCATCAATAGGAATTAGAAAAGGAGTTATAATTGATATTCAGAAAGTAGCTGAAAAAATCGCTTTTTTAGTAAGAAAAGTTGAACAAGATTGTGGCCAAAAAATAAATAATATTTATGCTAATATAACAGGAGGGCATATTTTTTGTACTTGTTCTCGCGGTTTGGTTTCTGTTTCTCGAGCAGAC
>PEYC01000042.1 GCA_002774555.1 Candidatus Nealsonbacteria bacterium CG08_land_8_20_14_0_20_36_22 | reverse complement strand
TAAACCAGGAAATGATGCGGTTAGGATTTATCGTGATGGCAGAGGAACATTCGATGATATTTTAAAAGGATGGAAGATGTTGAAAAAGATAGGAATTCTTCCGGACGGATTTATGGTAACAGTTAATCAAGCCAACTTTCATTTAATTGATGAGCGTCTAATTGATTTTGTTAGCGCCAATCAAATGAGAGACGTAAGGATAGACATAGATGTTATCCACCAGATTAACATTTCCATAGAAGACGTAGCTTGTAAGCTTCTTGCCTTGCGGAGATATGCAGCAAAACTTGGAATTACAGTTAATGGTTTTTGGGACAGACCATTAGAAAATATTTTTAATCCATCTTCGAAAGAATTTACTGCCTTTTGCGGTGGGATTCGTGGTAATAGCCTTATCGTCAATCCTCGAGGAAAAGTATATCTATGTGGTTATAGCTCAGAAGTGTTGGGCGATATATTTATAAATTCGCCCGAGGAAATTTTTGGTCCAGAAAGTAAATATTATCAGATTGTTTGTTCAAAAATGCCAGGAGAAATTTTAGCTTGTCGAGGGTGTGCGATTGAGGGCCAATGCGTGGGAGGATGTTATGTAGCGTTTGAGACAGAAAGACGTAAAAAAAATAATGTAGTTGCAAGAAACTGCGAACTGTATCGTATAATGACCGAAGAACTGTTAAAAGATATTACTTTCAGTCAGTAGAAAGGAGGTGATTAATATGAAGAAGGTAATTAAAGGTGTTAAGGTTACCCCTCTTAAGGGTCCGAAACCTTGTAACACCTGCCAATTACCGAGTAATTGCCGGCATTAAAAGTCGGCAAAAAATCGTCCTTGCTTATTTTATTGAGCTTGGACGATTTTTATTTTATACTATAGCGCGGAAATATCTTTTAGCTGAAAAGTTTTTTATTGTTTTAATCTATTATTAAATATATAATTAATAATAAAATGAGAATAATATTAAGGAAATTAAAACCGAGCGATATAAAATATTTCACCAAATGGTGGCGGGATAGGTTTTTATTAAAGCTTACTAGCGGAGTTTTAAAACCGATTTCTAATCAAGAAGTTGAAAGGTGTTTTAACAAGATGTTAAGTAATAAAAAAGACCAGCACCGTCTTATTCTGTTGAACAATAAAAATGTAATTGGTCACATCGCTTTTTATAGAATAACAGATAAAATTTGTGGAATTCAGATTATTATTGGAGAAAAAAAATATTGGGGTAAGGGATATGGAAGTAGTGCTATCAGGATTGCCCTTAAGGAAATTCGGGAATATAAATATAAAAAAGTTTGTTTAGAAGTTAGACCAGATAATTTGAGGGCGATTGAAGCATATAAGAAGTGTGGTTTTAAGCCCTGCGGTTTTAAAAAATATCCAAAAAACGAATTTTTGCCAATTGTTTTAAAAATGTTTTATGATTTGAAAGAATAAACAAAACCGAGGAGCTTAGCTCCTCGGTTTTGTTTTAGCAAAGATTTTGCGGTATAATGGGAATATAAGGCAATAAAATGTTAGACGAAGAATTTTGGGGAAAATATGAGACAGAGCCCCTTTTTTAATTAAAAAAGCTTTAAAAATTTGACAAAGTTGGTTTGGTTTGGTAAATTAGAATTAGTATGCTGAAGGCGTTCTTCGGCAAAGGCTCTTTAACAACTTTATATTTGAAAGGAGGTGAAGTCCAGTGGAAACAAAGAAAAGGGTGAAATCCTCTTCCCTACGCAAGAAAAAGACAAAACTTCGTCTAACCCAAGCTTTAAACGCTGGGGAAGTCGGGACATAGTCCAACGGCTATGGGAGTTCTCTTTTTTTAAAAAAAGAGAACTCCCATTCTTATTAGGAGATTGATAAATGGATATACTTAAACATTTCGGTAGGATTGTATTAGTAGACAAAGAGAAGGCGTATACTTTTAAAAAATTGAAAGGAGATGAAAATGAACCTATCAAAGAGGAAGTTGAACAAGCCGGGAGAGTTAAATCGAATCAACGGGCAAAGAAAGGATGAAATGTTTCTTACGCTATCTAAAAATTTTGCAATCAAGGGATATAATGAAGAGTCGATTTTGTTCAACCTAATTACGGGAGAGAAATATGAGTTGGACAAAGATCAAGTTGATTTTATTCTTCTATGTGACGGAAATGCAACATTCGCAGAGCTGATGCAAGATTATGAACAAGAATCTAAAAAGACAGTGTTTGACTTCATAAAAAACTTGGAAACAATAGGAGCAGTTGAATGTTCTCAAGATTCAAGACCAAGGGTTATTTATGTAAATACTGTTCCAGAATTGAGATTACAGTTAGTTCATCTTGAAGTCACAAGCCGATGTAATATGTGTTGTTCGCATTGTTATCAAGGAGAGATGTATCCCGTCAAAGAAAACCTCGGTATTGAAGAAATCGTTCCCCTTATTAGAGCAATGCAGATAATGCAAGTAGAAAATATTGGTATTAGTGGAGGAGAGCCTTTTACCGATCCGAAAACTCTTGATATTGCAAAATGTGCTGAGGAACACGATATAAGAATTTCGTCGTTTTTTACAAACGGAACTTTGTTGAATGAAGAGTTAATTGAGGAGATTCTTGTTTTAAGAAGTAGCCCAACTTTTTATGTCAGCGTAGATTCAATTACCCCGGAAGGGATGATATTCAGAGGAGTAGAAGACATAGCCGAAGCTAATAAAATAATTGACAGGATTTTTAGGAATATTAAAGTCCTTGTTGAGAAAGGTATTCGTGTGGTCGTTAATACCGTAATGAATACTTGCAATATCGATAGTTTAAAACGAATGCATGATGCTATGGAAGAATTTAAAGTGAGTAGTTGGAGAATTGGTTATCCAAAGAAAACAGGATTCTTCAAAGACAATCAAGAGTTTGCAGTAGACTTTCAAAAGGCGCTTCAAGCTTCTTTCGGTCTGCTACAATATCATTTCATTAAGGGAAGTCCGTTTGATCTTCAAATAGAGTACCTTTACCGTAGGGCTTTACTCGATAATTTTAAAGAGGTCAAAGATAATGATTTCGTTTGTGATTATGAGTCAAGAAGAGAGAGCTGTTGTATTAAGCCAAATGGTGATGTAGTGGCTTGTGCTTATTGTAATCAGATGCCCATGGGAAATATCAGAAAAGAAACTCTTTGGGATATCTGGTATTCAAATGAGATGCAGGCTATTAAAAACACTCGCGTTAAAGATGTTAGTGAGTGTGCTGATTGCGAACTACGTTCTCTTTGCGCGGCAGGTTGTCGAGCAAATGCTTATTTTTTGAATGGTGATTTCAAAAATGGTAAAGATAACTATGCTTGCAAAGCCGTACAGTTTTTTAGAAACGATATTGTCCCATTACTTGAAAGAGAAACAAATTTCAAAATAAGTAATTTAATTCCCGGCAGTTCTTAATATTGTCGGGAATTTTTTAATAAGGTAAAATAAAACATAGATTATGTATAAAAAAGACTTTGCTTCAATGTACGATAACATATATAAAGATAAATTTTATAATAGTTATGCTGTTTTTGTTAAAAGAATTATTAAAGAGGAGAAGATAAAAAAGCCATTTATTTTAGATGTTGCTTGCGGGACAGGAAGACTGATTAACAAATTAAACAAAAAAAATGTAGAGATTGAAGGGCTTGATGTGTCGGAAGATATGATTAGTATTGCTAAAAAAAATAATAAAAGTGTAAAATTTTATATCCAAGATTTCGTTAATTTTTATACGAGTAAAAAATATAATATTATTACTTGCACCTTTGATTCTATTAACTATATTAGAAATAAAAAAAATCTGTTTAAATTTTTTAGAAATGTAAATAATCATTTAAAGGACGGAGGAATTTTTATTTTTGATTTTAACACTATTTACAAAAAAATTGCCCAAAGAACAATCAAACAAAATGTTTTTTATATTACTAAAATAAAAAATAAGTACTGGTTTATAACAATAAGAATTAAAAAAGGTAGAAATTTTAGCGAGGAAAAACATATAGAGCGTTTATATTTATTTAGCGAGATAAAGCCAATTATTAACAAAACAGATTTCAGAGTGGTTGGTTTATATTCCGATTTTAAAAATAAAATAAAAAATGTTGATAAGTATGGAAGGTTAATAATTGTATTAAAAAAATATTAATCTTTTGTGTTTTTTTTACGAATGCAAGGTAAACTTAAGGAGCTGAGCTCCTCTGTTTTGTTTTTGGCCTGAAAATGGTAGAATTAAAACAGAAGATTAAGGAACTGGAAGAGAAGTTGAAGGAGAAAAAATAATAAAAACTATGCTAAATGAAAAATTTCGTGAGAAGTATTTTAGTTTACGGTGTTTAAGAAACGGGTAGCCCCGTTTTTTTAATTCCACAAAAAATTTGACAAAGGTGTTTGGTTTTGTTAAATTAAAATCAGCACGCCGAGAACGTTTCCCGGCGATAAAAGAACCTTGAAAAGTGGATATCGATTGAATATCAAAGGAGAATAAAATGGAAAAGATTGTTCCGAAAGGGGCTTGGTTGACGGTGAATCAACAATGTAATCTGCGTTGTAAATGGTGTTATGTTTTAGCAGCCGGTTACCAAAAAGATAATGAGATGACTTTTGATTTTGCGAAAGAAATAACAAAAATTATTCATGGATTAAATATCCAAAGTATTATAATTTTAGGAGGCGAACCGACATTATGGGAATCTTTGTGCAGTTTTAATAAATTTTGCAAAGAATTAAAAATTACCACAACCCTTGTGACGAACGGATTAATGTTTGGTGATGATAATTTTTGGGAAAAATATATTCAATCCCCAAACGATAGAATGGGCATTTCTCTTAAAGCCGGCAACAGAGAGCAGATGTTTAAGGCTGCAAGAAGCAGAAAGTTTCGCACTCTCGAGAAAGGCGTTTCTCGGGCGTTACAGTATCTTGATAACTGTGGCGTAAGTATAACTTATAATAGCTTCTATTCAGAAAACCTGTTGGAGGTAGTAAAGTTTGCGCTAAACTGCGGCGCTAAATCTGTGAAGGTTGATTTTTGTTCTACTGTGTTTGTAGCTAATCAACCTTGTAGTAAATATATGGTGGAGTCGTCCATTTTGGTTGCGAACATACTTCGCGATTATCCGGAACTAGAGAGAATTACCGACGGGCATATCGTATTCGAGATGAATTTACCATTATGTATATGGCCCGAAGATTTTATCGAGAAACTTTTGGAAGAAAAAAGAATTATTACAGTTTGCCAACTACTGAAAAGGGAAGGAGTAATTTTTGGTACCGATGGACGGCTTCAATTATGTAATGCTTTGTTTGACTACCCTGTCGGGCGTTACCCAAAGGATTTCTACGATTCAGCGACCCTACTTGATTTTTTAAATACTCGTCGAATGGCCTCTTGGTATGACCGGATAGCGAGATATCCTTCATCAAAATGCAAAAAATGTGACAGGTATCCAGTTTGTGGTGGCGGATGTCCTTTAAGGTGGGCAGTAGACGATCCTAAGAAAATAATAAAAGGCAGAGTGCCAGAAAGGAGGTGATAACATGAATGTGCTATTAGAAACAGGTCAAACAAAAACGCTAGATGATTTAATCCCGATGCTGAACTTAAGTAGCGGGAAACCATCTCAATTACCCACTGGCTTAAGGGCAAGAAACCAAAAGAATTTTATTTCTCTATGCTCTTATTGCGATTGCCAATGCGATTGCGGCTACTGTCCTTGTAGCGTATGCCACTACGAATAGGGTGATACCTCAAGGAGAGAACATATTAGTTCTCTCCTCTTTTTTTGGACATCAAATTATTATAAAATAACTATAAAGAAGTAAAATATGCCAAAAGTTATTTTTAGATACGATTTTAAAAAAGATGCCTGGAGTTGGGTTGTTTTTGCCAGGAGGAAAAGCAAGATATACGGGTTGAAAAACCGATTGGATTTTATTCATTTTAAGTTGCTTAAAAAAATTAAAAATAAAAATAAAAAATCTGCGGAAAAGTTGGTATATGACTATTTGATTAACAATCCAAAAAAGAAAATTAGAAAAATAGTTATAAGACAAGAGATGAGTGTTTTAAGAGATATTTGGCGGAAATTAGAGAACAAATTTTTAAAGAGATTGGAGAAAATCACACAAAAACCGATTTTTACCAGCAATTTTAGATGTTATTTTACAACTGGTTTTATGTGTCCCTACAATGAAAAAGAAAATTGGTTTATGGTTTCAATGTGGCATAGTATCCCGATGAACATTACAACTATTTGCCATGAAATTTCACATCTACAATTTCTATACTATTACAAAGAATACTGCCAGAAATTTCTTTCTGAAAAACAAGTAGAAGATTTAAAAGAAGCCCTAACTTTTTTACTTAATACTGATTTCAATGATTTAATTTTGAGCCGCGATGTGGGTTACCCCATTCATAAGAAATTAAGAGTTAAATTAGAAAAAGCCTGGAAAAAAGAGAAAAATTTCAAAAAGTTTTTAGACAAAGCAATAGAAATTGTAAAAAATAAATAGAATTTTAGTAAAAAATAAAATAAGCCGTATTACTCCTCCGCCTTTTGGGCGGCGGGGGTTTTGTTTTTGACGCTGTGGTTTTGGAAGTAATTTTAGGGTATAATGGAAATAGAAATATCGGCCGGGAGCTGAAAATGGTAGAATTAAAGGAGAAGATTAGGGAGCTGGAGGAAAAGTTGAAGGAAGAAAAAATAATAAAAACTATGCTAAACGAAAAATTTTGGAAGAAGTATTTTATGGTGTATGATTAAATAAAGGTTGATAAAAAATAATTAATTAAAAATTATACAACGTATGAAAAACAAAAAAATATTACTTGGTATAACAGGCGGTGTAGCCGCTTATAAGGTTTGCTCTTTAATTAATATGTTTTTTAAAGAGGGGGCGGATGTAAAAGTGGTAATGACTCCAGCCGCTACCGAATTTGTATCACCTTTAACATTCCAAACATTAACCAATCACGCTGTTTATACCGATATGTTTAAAACTATTAATAAAGAAGAGGTAGAACATATCTCTTTAGCCAACTGGGCGGATATTGTGCTTATTGCTCCTACTACTGCTAATACTATTGGGAAAATTGCTCAGGGCATAGCAGATAATCTTTTAACCACGATTGTAATGGCTTTGCCGACTAAAACCCCAGTTGTTATAGCGCCAGCAATGAATAATAGAATGTGGGAGAATCCAATTGTCCGGAAGAATATAGAAATTTTAAAAGGCCAAAAAAATAAATATATTTTTATTCCACCAAGAAAAGGTGTTTTGGCTTGTCGCTATGAAGGTAAAGGAAAAATTGCTGAAAATGAAGATATTTTAGTAGTAGTCAAAAAGGCTTTATCAAAAAACAAATAAAAATCGTTTTCATGGAAAATGATATAGAAAAATTTCTTTGCGAAACTAAATTTTGCAATTTTAATAACCCCGAAGTTAAAAAATTAGCCAAAGAAATTACAAAAAATTATTCTAATGAAAAAGATAAGGCTGTAGCTTTGTTTTACTGGGTTCGAGATAATATTTTATATAGAGTCGGGTTATGGAAGAAAACGGCATCGGAAACTTTAAAAGAAAAAGAAGGAACATGTACCAATAAAGCCAACCTTTTAGTCGCCTTATTGCGAGCTAACGATATTCCAGCAGGTT
>PEYC01000006.1 GCA_002774555.1 Candidatus Nealsonbacteria bacterium CG08_land_8_20_14_0_20_36_22 | reverse complement strand
TTGTCATACGGCGTCCAGAATACCTTCCTTTCATAGATTTTCAAAGCCTCAAAGTGTATCATATCATATGAACCAGTACACGGGGTTGACAAAATAATTTTGATTTGCTAATATTAAAGCAGTGAGTGAATCCCGAAAGGGAACTTCGACTAAAGTCGGCGAAAAACCTCCCTCGAGCGAGGTTTTTCGCTTTTTCCGCTTGCCCCGTTAGAGATTTGTTTGCTTTGAGCTGTTTTCTGTCTTTGTAATCTCTAACGGGGCTTACCCCGGGATTGTTTTATTTTTTGGAATATTATAAAATAAAAATTGGGTCGGGAGGTAGCACTCACTAAAGACTTAGTTTGGAGTTAACTCTCCCGACCCATTAAAAATGAAATTCAAAAGAAACATTTCTTTGGCTAAACATACTACTTTTAAGATTGGCGGTCCGGCTGAATACTTCTGTACGCTTAACAATAAAGAAGATATAATCAAAGCTGTAAAATGGGCAAAAGAAAGAAAACTGCCCTTTTTTGTTTTAGGCGGCGGCAGCAACTTGCTGTTTTCAGAAAAAAGGTACAAGGGTTTGGTAATCAAAACGGGAACCCCCTTATTTTTATATGTTTCAAAAGGTCTGGAGTGGGCAGTCGGCATTCCCGGGACCATTGAGGGAGCTGTTTATGGAAACATTGGTGCTTTCAAAAAATCAATGAAGGACGCTGTTGAAAGCGTTGAGGTTTTAGACGTAGAAACCGAAAAAATAAAAGTTTTTAAAAATAGAGATTGTCAATTCAGTTATCGGGACAGCATTTTCAAAAGAAATAAAAATTTGATTATTCTTTCAGTAAAAATTAAGCCGAAAAAAAGCAATCCGAAGAAAATAAAAAAATATTTAAATTACAGAAAAGAAACGCAGCCGTTGAATTTTCCGTCAGCCGGTAGTGTTTTTAAGAATCCGTCTGGATTTTCTGCGGGTGAGCTAATTGAAAAATGCGGATTAAAAGGAAAAAAAATCGGCAAGGCGAAAATTTCGGAAAAGCATGCGAATTTTATTATCAATTTGGGAGGAGCTAAAGCAAAAGATGTGTTGAAATTAATAAAATTCATCAAACAAAAAGTAAAAAACAAATTTGGTATATATTTACAAGAAGAAATCCAAACAGTAAAATAATATAATAATAAATTAAAATTTTTTATGGTTCCAATAAGTTTTTTCTTTGCCAAAGGAGTAGGAGTATCTAAAGAGAGATTAAACTCTTTTGAACTAGCTTTAAGGGATGCCGGCATTGCCCATTTCAATTTGGTCTCGGTTTCCAGTATTTTGCCACCTGGCTGCAAGAAGATACCGAGAGAAAAGGGATTGCCCTGTTTAAAACCGGGCGAAGTGGTTTTTTGTGTAATGGCCAGAAATGAAACAAATGAGCCGAATAGATTAATTTCAGCTTCAATAGGTTGCGCTATTCCGGCCGACCCAAACCAATATGGTTATTTGTCCGAACATCATTCTTTTGGGGAAACCGATGAAAAAGTTAGCGACTACACCGAGGATTTAGCTGCTTCAATGCTGGCCACAACCCTAGGCATTGAATTTAATTCCAATGATGCCTGGGATGCCAAGGAACAGGTTTTTAAAATGTCAGGAAAAATTGTCCGTACCTCAAATATTACTCAAACAGCCCAAGGGAATAAAAACGGGCTTTGGACATCAGTGGTCGCCGCCGCAATTTTTATCCCCTAATTAAAAATTATGAAGATAGTTATTAAAACAAAAAATTTGGAGTTAAACCAGGAGTTGCAGGATTATATCCAAGAAAAAATTAACAGTTTGGAGAAGTTTGCCAAAGTTTTTCAAGGCGAAAATTATTACAATGGTTTTTTTACCAAAGGGAAACCGCGGGCCGAAGTTTGGGTTGAAATTGGCAGAACGACCAAACATCATCAAAAAGGGGATATTTTCAGAGCCGAAGTCCAGATGCGTCTTTCAGGGAAAAGTTTGCGAGCCGAGTCCGAAAGAAATGACTTAAAGTTAGCTATCACAGAGATAAAAGACGAACTCCAGCGAGAATTAAAAAAATACAAAGGCAAACGGGAGGTCTGGCGTCCCAATACTTAAATTATGGGTATTATCACCAAAATTTTTGGGGATGCGAACGAAAAATATTTAAAGAAGCTGGAGCCAATAGTTAAAAAAATAAATTCGTTGGAGCCGGAATTTGAGAAATTTTCTACTCCTCAATTAAAAGAGAAGACCAACGAACTTAAAGAGCGGCTTAAAAAAGGGGAGAAGTTAGGTGATATTCTTCCCGAGGCCTTTGCTTTGGTTCGCGAGGCCGGTAAAAGAACTTTAAACCAGTGCCATTTTGATGTTCAGCTAATTGGCGGAATTGTTCTTCATCAAGGAAAGATTGCTGAGATGAAAACCGGTGAGGGCAAAACCTTGGCTGCCACTTTGCCTTTGTATTTAAATGCCCTAACAGGAAAAGGAGTTCATCTGATAACAGTTAATGATTATTTAACTAAAAGAGATACCATCTGGATGGGCCAAATCTATGATTTATTAGGGCTTAGTGTTGGCTGCATAGTGCATGACGCAGCTTTTTTATATGATTCTGAATTTAAAGAGAAAGACCAAATTAGAGATAAACTTGGCAGTTTTAAAGTAATTGAGGATTTTCTTCGGCCAATTTCCAGAAGAGAAGCCTATTTGGCAGATATCACTTATGGCACGAACAATGAGTTTGGGTTTGATTATTTAAGAGATAATATGGCTTATGATTTATCTCAGCAGGTTCAGCGCGGTTTTAACTATGCGATTGTTGACGAGGTGGATTCAATTTTAATTGATCAAGCTAGGACTCCTTTAATTATTTCAATCCCTACAGAGGATGTTTCTGAAAAATACAATAAGTTTGCAAAATTGATATCAATTTTAAAAGAAAAAGAAGATTATGTCCTTGATGAAAAAATACGTGTCCCAACTTTTACGGAAAGTGGACAGGAAAAAATCATAAAACATTTAGCTTTTGATCCATGGGTTGAAAATGACGTTCCTACTACTCACCAATTAGAGGCTGCATTAAAAGCTAGAACTTTGTTCAGGAGAGATAGAGATTATATAGTTAAAGACGGTCAAATTATCATTGTTGACGAGCTTACCGGCAGAATAATGCCCGGTCGTCGCTGGTCAGGGGGACTTCATCAGGCAATTGAAGCCAAGGAAGGCGTTAATATACAACCCGAATCTCTTACTTTTGCCACGATCACTTTTCAAAATTTATTTAGAATGTACAAAAAACTGGCTGGCATGACCGGAACCGCCTCCATTTCTTCAGAGGAGTTTGATAAAGTTTATAAGTTAGAGGTTATAGTAATTCCAACAAATAAACCAATGATAAGGATTGACTTACCAGATCGTATCTATATGACAAAAAACGGAAAGCTTAAATCAATTATTAAAGAAATAAAGGAAAGGCACAAGAATGGACAACCTCTTTTAGTAGGGACAGGGGTGTATGCTACGGCTGAAGGCACAAAAGGGGCAATGGAAAAAAATCAAAAGATAAAAAAAATATTAGAGATCGAGGGTATTTCTTGCGAAGTATTAGATGCTAAAGACCATGAAAGAGAGGGGCAGATTATTGCTCAAGCGGGAAGATCAGGAGCCGTAACGGTGGCCAATAATATGGCTGGCCGGGGAGTAGATATTATTTTAGGAGGAAATCCGCCGGACAAAGAAGAGCAAAAGAAAGTTATTGAATCGGGCGGGCTTCATATTATCGGAACGGAAAGGCATGAAGCCAGAAGAATTGATAATCAATTAAGAGGAAGAAGCGGAAGACAAGGTGACCCGGGTTCTTCCCAATTTTTTGTTTCTCTGGAAGATGATTTAATGAGGATTTTCGGCGGGGATAGAATAAAGGGATTAATGGAGACTATGAGAGTTCCTGAAGATCAGCCGATAGAGGCTGGAATAATTTCTAAAGCCATTGAATCGGCCCAGTCAAAAGTTGAGGGCATGAATTTTGACGCCAGGAATCATGTTTTGGAATATGATGATGTGATGAATAAGCACCGGGAAGTCTTTTATAGAAAAAGAAAAGAGATTCTTGAAAAATCTAAAAATTTAAAACCTTATATTTTAGAAATCATAAAAAAAGCCGGATTTACGGAGAAAGACTATCTTAAGAGAGAAAAAGAATTAGGGGAGGAAAATATGAGGCAGGTTGAAAAACTGGTTTGCTTGAAAGTCCTTGATACTTTTTGGTTGGAGCATTTGGAGAATATGGAATATCTAAGGGACTCGGTCCGGCTACGGGCTTATGGTCAGCAAGACCCTCTGGTTGAGTATAAATCAGAGGGTCATAAGATGTTTCAAAAATTACTCCAAACAATTGAAGCTACTATTGCTAATGCAATTTTTAAAGCCGAGTTGAGAGTTCAATCTCGAGATGTTAGACCCGCCTCCGCCCCGCTGCGCGGGGCTTCGGCGGGCAAAGTTGGTCGTAACGACCCCTGCCCCTGCGGCAGTGGGAAAAAATATAAAAAGTGCCACGGGAAAATTTGATGTTTTTCTTTCCAGTCGGTTGTTTAATTTTTATATTATTTATTTTCTCTCTGCCAATATTGTTTTTATTGGTTTTTTTTCGTTTAATAAGTTTGGGTTTTGAGAAACTTGGTTTATCGTCTGAAGCCACGATTTTAACTCTTCTTTTAATGCTAATTTGCTCCGGCGTTAACATCCCCTTAACCAGAAAAAAATTGGTTTATATTGAGAAATCGTCTTTCTTTGGTTTATTCAAGACCCCAAAATTAAGAGCTTCGGGCATTACGATAAATTTAGGAGGAGCTATTATTCCAATTTTACTTTCTTTTTATTTTTTAAGCAAAGTGTCCTTAGAACCGGTTTTAATAGCTACTTTTTTAATGGTTCTTGTCTCTAAAATTTTAGCCAGACCAATTCCTGACAAAGGTATTACTATTCCGGCTATAATTCCGCCAATTTTTGCCGTTCTTTTCGCTTGGATTTTAGCCCCGGAATTTATGGCTCCCTGCGCTTTTGTTTCTGGTGTCTTAGGAACCTTAATTGGAGCTGATATTTTAAATTTAAGAAAGGCGAAAAAAATAGGACCCGGCTTGCTCTCAATCGGCGGAGCCGGCGTTTTTGACGGAATATTTTTAGTGGGCATTATCTCAGCTCTTCTCGCCTAAACAATTTTGTGCTAATATAAATCCAATTATGACAAGTTATATGACATAATTATGAGAAAGAGGGTTTATTTATTTTTTATTTTTATTATTGTTCTGGCGTTTTTTGCCGGGAATTTGAGCGAGCCAAAATACTTAAATCAGGGGATAGATTTTATCAATGGGAAAATAGGAATAAAGATTCCCAGTTTTTGGAATATACCTTTTAGATTGGGTTTGGATTTACAAGGAGGAACCCATTTGGTTTACGAAGCTGACCTTTCTCAAATTGAAAAACAAGAATATTCTTCGGCTATGCAGGGTTTGCGGGACATTATTGAGAGAAGAGTGAATCTTTTTGGCGTAACAGAGCCAGTGGTTCAAACCCAGGAGACAAGCAGCCATTATAGATTAGTGGTGGAATTGGCTGGGATAAAAGATCCAGCCCAGGCAATTCAAATGATTGGTCAGACCCCATTTTTGGAATTCAGGGAACAGAAAACAGAAGAAGAGACCGAGCAAATCCTTGTTCAAAGAAAAGAACTTGAAGGAAAAACATTTGAAGAAATGCAGGAAATAGAAAATTGGCAAATAGGCCTGCAGGATCCTTATTTTAACTCAACTTCTTTAACCGGCCAGTATCTTAAAAAAGCTGAGTTGGGTTTTAACGAAAATACAGGCAGTCCTTTAATTTCCCTTCAATTTAATGACGAGGGGGCGAAAATTTTTGAGGATTTAACTTCCAAAAATGTTGGCAAAATTTTGGCAATCTATATTGATGGAGTTCCAATTTCTACGCCAGTGGTTCAAGAGAAAATTTCCGGGGGCAAAGCCCAGATTACCGGAAGTTTTACAATAGATGAAGCCAAAGAGCTTGTTAGGAATCTTAATGCCGGCGCTTTGCCTGTGCCGATAAAATTGATTTCTCAACAGTCGGTTGGTCCAATTTTGGGTAAAATTTCTTTAGAACAGTCGCTAAAAGCTGGTATTTTGGGATTTCTTGCCATTCTTTTGTTTATGATTATTTTTTATAGGATTCCCGGTTTTTTTGCCTCATTAGTTTTATCAATTTTCGTTTTTATTGTTTTAGCAATTTTTAAACTTATCCCAGTTACTCTAACTTTGGCTGGTATTGCTGGTTTTATTTTGTCTATGGGTATGGCGGTTGATGCTAATATTTTGATTTTTTCAAGAATGAGAGAAGAATTAAAAGAGGGGAAAGGTTTTCTAATTTCTCTTCAAGAAGGGACTCGGCGAGCCTGGCCCTCAATTCGTGACGGGAACTTTACGACAATTTTAGTTGCTTTGATTTTGTTTATTTTTGGAAGCGGCTTTATTAAAGGATTTTCTTTAACCTTAATTGTTGGTAATTTGGTTGGTATGTTTTCTGCGATTTTTATAACTAATAATTTTTTAAAATGTTTAATTTTTCCAAAAATTGAGAAAATTAAATGGTTATTATGAATATTCCTTTTATAAAATACTCAAAAATTTACTATATTTTTTCAGGATTGTTAGTAATAGCTTCAATTGCTTCTATTTTAATTTTCGGTTTAAAATTCGGCATTGATTTTTTGGGAGGGAGTATTTTGGAAGCTGAATTTAAAAACAGGCCAGAAAATCGGCTCATTCAGGAAAAATTAATCGACCTTAATTTAGGAGAAATCATTATTCAACCAACTGGCAATAATGGAGTAATTTTAAGAATGAGTGAAATTAATGAAGATACCCATCAGAAGATTCTTTTAAAAATGAACGAAATTTCTGAGGTTCAAGAGAAACGATTTGAGAGTATCGGACCAAACATAGGCAAAGAACTTCGTCAGAAAACAATATTTTTGATTATTATTTCTTTAATAATGCTTTTGATTTATATTGCTATTGCTTTTAGAAAAGTTTCCAGACCCATTTTTTCTTGGCAATATGGAATAATCTCAATTATTGCTCTTTTTTTCGATATTTTAATACCAATTGGATTTTTAGCCCTGTTGGGCAAATTATATAATGCCCAATTTAATATTCCAATTATAACTGCTTTTTTAACTATTTTGGGCTACACAATTAATGATAAAGTAATTATTTTTGATAGAGTCAGAGAAAATATTATCAGGAGTCAAGAATTTGATTTTGAAACTCTTGTTGAGCAAAGTCTAAACCAAACACTTACTCGTTCTCTTAGTACGGGCTCTTGCACTCTTTTAGTTTTAATTGCTGTATTTTTCTTTGGCGGAGAAACCCTTAAATACTTCTCTTTAATATTAATTTTAGGCATTATTATAGGTACCTATTCTTCAATTTTTCTGGCCAGTCCATTATTGGTTACTTGGTATCATTTCCGTCTTCGCCGAAACTCTTGACACGGTTTTTTTAAAATGTTTAAATAGAACAATACGGAAAAGTTTAATTATCAAAAAATTTGTTCGGATTTAATTAAGGACTTGTCTCCAAGAACGGCTGATGTGATTGAGAGACGTTTTGGGTTGAAGACAGAAAAACGAGAAACCCTAGAAGCTATCGGAGAGAGTTATGGTCGAACCAGAGAAAGAATTCGTCAGCTCGAAGAAGAAGGGTTTTCTAAAATTAGAAAGAAAATAAAGGACGAGCAAGACGTTTTTCAGTATTTCAACCAGACATTAGAATTATTCGGCGGCATTAAAAAAGAAGTTCTTCTTTTTAATTATTTGGTTCAAGGAGAGAAAAATTTTCAAAATCAAATCCGCTTTTTATTAATTCTAGCAAATGAGTTCAGAAATTTTCCCGAAGACGATAATTTTTATTCTTTTTGGTTTACAAAGAAAAATATTGCAATAACGGCTAAGAAAATTGCGAAAGGGATTTTACGGGGATTAAAAAAAGAAAATAGACCAATTATTTTAGACGAACTTTTTAAAATTCAAGAGAAGGATGCTTCAAAAATTTGGGGCAAGGGCTTTAATAAAGATATTTTCCTTTCTTGCTTGGAAATTTCAAAAAACATTGGGAAAAACCCTGAAGAATTATATGGTTTAAAGAATTGGCTGGAAATTAATCCTAGGGGGATGAAAAACAAGGCCTATTTAGTTTTCAAGAAAGAGAAAAGGCCTTTGCATTTTACTGAAGTGGTAAAATTGATAGAAAAACTGCCGTTTCCTTCTGAAAAACAACCTAATTTAGCTACAGTCCATAATGAGTTAATCAGAGATAGTCGGTTTGTTTTGGTTGGCAGGGGACTTTATGCTTTGAAAGAATGGGGATATGAGTCGGGGTTTGTTAAAGATATAATTTACAAAACCCTGAAAGGAGCAAAAAGGCCTTTAACAAAACAAGAGATTCTGGAAAGGGTCTTAAAACAAAGATTTGTCAAAGAGAATACCATTTTTTTGAATTTACAAGATGGGAATTATTTTGCGAGGGATAAGGAGGGAAGATATACAATAAGAGAGGCCTAAGAAAATTTTATTATAATGTTTGATTCATTAAAAATTTTGATTCCGCTCCTGCAGCCGGTGTGGGAATCGGTTTGGGCAGTGATTAGAGTTTGGTGGTGGCTTCCGCTTCCTTTGATTTTGTGGAAGCCGTTTTCTTTTCTCTGGTTATGGTGGAGGACGGATATTTTTTTAAAAAAAACGAAATTTATTTTACTTGAAATTAAAATCCCCAAAGAAGTTTTAAAGCCAATCAGAGCCATGGAAATCGTGATAGATGGTTTGTGGCAGATTATTTACGATCCTCCTGATTGGTGGGAAAAGTGGATTGATGGAAAAATAGATCCTTCTCTTTCTTATTCTTTTGAAATTGCTTCAATCAACGGAGAACCCCATTTTTTTATTAGAATTCCCGAATCAGGCCGAGAGCCAATTGAGGCAGCTATTTACTCCCAATATTCTGAGGCGGAAATTTCCGTAGTTGACGATTACACAAAATACGTCCCTCAAGATATCCCAAATAAAGATTGGGACCTTTGGGCTGCTGATTACAGACTTTTGAAAGAAGACCCATATCCAATCAAAACTTATCCGAAATTTGAAACAGAGCACGAGCCCTTAGAGGAAAAAAGAATTGATCCTTTGGCAGGTCTTCTTGAGGCAATGGCAAAAATAAAACCTGGGGAGCAACTCTGGGTTCAAATTGGCGCTAGCCCAGTTACCGAAGAGGAATCGTCTTGGATAAAAGAGGGAAAGAAAATAAGAGATGAGCTTGCCAGGAGAATAAAAAAAACTCCATTAAGAAAACCAATGCTCATGGAAGCTGTTGATGTTTTAGTTACTGGGGAACCGCCAGGCGTTTCCAAAGAAGAAGAGAAAGAGTTTATTCCTCCAGAGATGAAACTTACTCCTGGGGAGAGAGAAATAATTACTGAGGTGGAGCAAAAAATTGCTAAGCGAGGATATCTTACCAATATTAGATTTATTTATCTTGGGAAGCGAGATGTTTTCTTTAAGCCAAAGCTCCGCCTTGTTCTCGCTTTTTTTTCTGTTTTTTTCACCCAAAATCTTAATGCCTTAGTGCCATGGGGTAAGACCTTAACTAAAATTCATAAAAGCTGGTTTTTGCCCTTAAATCTTATTTTTAATCGAAGGCTATATTTAAGAAAAAGAGCTATATTTAGAAGATATAAATTAAGAAATCATCCTTTATTTCCTCGTAAGGGCCGATGGCCTTCAGACTTTATTTTAAATACCGAAGAGTTAGCTACGGTATTTCATTTTCCTGGCAGGGTGGTTGCTCCAGCTCCTTTTGTTGAGCGGATTGAAGCTAAAAAAGGAGAAGCACCTCCTGGTCTACCAACAGAATAATATGAATAACCAAATAAATTTTTTTGCCGAGACAACCTTTCGTAATATACGGAAAAAATTCGGCATTAAATTAGATGATAGACGCCGGCACGTTTATGTGGTTGGGAAAACCGGAATGGGAAAAACAGCTATGCTCCAAAACATGGCGATTCAGGATATTCAACGAGGCAGAGGAATTGGTTTTGTTGACCCTCACGGGGAGGCGGCCGAGGAAATATTGGATTTCGTTCCTTCAAACCGGATTAACGATGTAATTTATGTAAACCCGGCTGATTTAGATTATCCTATTGCTTTTAATGTAATGGAAAAAGTCGGTCTTGAATATCGTCACTTGGTAGCCGGAGGCCTAATGGGCGTTTTTAAAAAAATCTGGCCAGATGTTTGGTCAGCCAGAATGGAGTATATTTTGAATAATTCCATTTTAGCTCTTTTGGAATATCCGGGCTCAACCTTGCTGGGAGTTAATCGGATGTTTGCTGACCCTGAATTTCGCAAAAAAGTGGTAGAGAAAATTACCGACCCGGTTGTTAAATCATTCTGGATTAATGAGTTTGCCCGCTATACTCAGAGATACGAAACAGAAGCAACAGCGGCAATTCAAAATAAAGTCGGCCAATTTATTTCAGCGCCTTTGATTAGAAATATTATTGGTCAGGTTCAATCCACCATTGATATGCGGAAAATAATGGACGAGGGCAAGATTTTAATTTTAAATTTATCAAAAGGAAGAATAGGAGAAGATAATTCAAGGCTCTTGGGCGCTCTTTTGATTACCAAATTACAATTGGCTGCAATGTCCAGAGTGGATATTCCGGAAGAGAAAAGAAAGGATTTTTTCTTATATGTAGACGAATTTCAGAATTTTGCCACCGAATCATTTGTTAATATTTTGTCAGAAGCCAGAAAGTACCGGCTGGCTTTGATTTTAACCCACCAATATATTAGCCAGATGGAAGAGGAAGTGAGAGACGCTGTTTTCGGCAACGTCGGTACTTTAATTTCTTTTAGAGTTGGCGCCGAAGATGCGGAATTTCTGGAAAAAGAACTTGCCCCAGAGTTTTCGGCTAATGATCTTGTTAATTTAGCGAAATATAATATTTATTTAAAATTAATGATTGACGGATTAGCCGGCAGGCCATTTTCAGCCGAGACCTTGCTTCCGTTTCCAAAGCCGAAAACTTCCAATAAAGATAAAATTATAAAGGTCTTCCGGGAAAGATACGGAACGCCAAGAAGAATGGTTGAAGAGAAAATTAGCAAATGGTCTGGTTTCTTGGCAGGAGAAGTTTCCTATCTTAAACCCAAAGAAGAATCTACTCTTTACGATGCTGTTTGTTCTTTGTGCAATAAGCCAACTAAGGTAGTTTTTTTGCCAGACAATAAGAGACCGATTTACTGCAGAACCTGTTTAAAAAAAATAAGAACTGGAGAAAGAAATGAGGTTGAGAAAGAGACAATTTCTTTAGGAAAAGCAATGGAACAGGAACCAGTCCATTTTGCCGGAAGAAGACAAAGGAAGCCAATAGATTTGGGGGAACTAAGAAAGACCCTTGATGAAACATTAAAAAAAGAATCTAATAATGAAAACAATTAAGGACTTAAATGTTAAAAATAAACGTGTTTTAGTAAGATGCGATTTTAATGTACCCTTAGATGAGAAAGGAAGGATTGAGGATGATTTTAGGATAAAACAAACCTTGCCTACCCTTGAATATTTAATTAAGAACAAGGCCAAACTGATTTTAATGAGTCATTTAGCAGGCGGAAAGAGTTTAG
>PEYC01000002.1 GCA_002774555.1 Candidatus Nealsonbacteria bacterium CG08_land_8_20_14_0_20_36_22 | reverse complement strand
GAAGAAGGAGCAGGATAGTCCTCAACCGAAAAATCAGCCATCTTCATTCTATCGCATAAAACAGCAAATTTTATATCTTTGAGCTTTAACCTCTCTTTTTGCTCTCGCATAAACTTCATTGCTATTCTATAGGCCTTACCGGTCACAATATCATTATCAATCAGCAAGACCTTTCTTCCCCTTACCTTTCCCTCCTCCAACCCTTTTCCATAATCATCCATAACAGTAAAAGTTATATTTTTCTTTTTCTTAGACAACCAATAATAAAGCCCTTCTCCATAAAATACTCCATCGTCTTCTAACCCAATAATACACCCTTTTTCTTTTCCAAAATATTTCAAAATATCCTTTCCTATTCCTTTGATAAATTTTTGAATTGGTTTAAGATTTAAAAGAGTATTTTTCTGCATATTTTTTGACATAATGACTTATCAATTGATCTCTAAGTTCAGAAGTGGAAACGGCAATTAATAAATCAACTTTATCATGCTGTCTGCCGGGAATAAATTGATAATCCTGATGATTCCCATCAGAATCAACGCTGATAATCTGGCAACCGGCTTTTTTAGCTATTGGAAAACCCGGATCAATCTCAGAGCGAGGCTCATTAAACATCACATAAGCATCAATCAAGCCAGAGGCAAGAAAAGCATAAATATAAGAACCGCCGTGAGGATAGAAAAGTCCTTTGGGATGCATATTTATTATTAAGTCCCCAAAAATATCAAGGAACTTCGGAGAATATTGAGAGCTCATTATATAACTTGATAAAACAATTGGTTCGGTTAATTTTTTTCTGGTAGCAGGACAAATTTTCTTTTTTTCTTTTGTTTTCATTGAGACTAAATAATTTCCATCATCTTCGGTAAAATAATATTTCTCATTAATAATATCTGCTATACCACAACATAATGGCTCTCTTTTTTTATCAAAGAAACTTAAAGCGGTGTACCAGCTATGCTCAAAGCCACGAAGATAAAGCATTGAACCATCAAAAGGATCAACCGAACCATAAATTTCTCCTCCATTTTTAATGTCTCTATTTTCCGGCTCAGAGAAAACAGTTGCCTTTATTTTATGTTTTTTTAGAAGATTCTCTAAAATATCTTCTCCTATTCTATCAATGCCAATCTCCAGGTCTTCCGGCCTATTTATTGTCTCGCCTAAAACCTGCCTGCCTTCTCCTCGGCTAGCTATTTTCTTTACCTCTCTGGTGGTTTCAATTAAATACTCAACTGCCAGATTTTTTAAATCCTGATTCGCCATAATATTATTATATTTTACCACGGCTTAATATTCAGCGCCAGCCATTGGAGGCATTTCTTTTCCTTTCTCTTCTTTTCTCTCGGCAACCACGCATTCAATAGTTAAAAACATACTTACTGCTGAAGCAGCGTTCTGGAGAGCAGAACGAACTACTTTGGTTGGGTCGATAATTCCAGAATTTGTTAAGTCCTCATATTCCATAGTTTCAGCATTAAAGCCAAAGCCCCCTTTACCCTCTTTGACTTTTTGAACAACAATCGCTCCATCTATGCCGGCATTTTGGACAATCCGCCTTATCGGTTCTTCAATCGCTCTTTTTAAAATATTAATTCCTATCTTTTCTTCTCCCTCAACTTCCTTCTCATCTAAGCTTGAGATTGTCCTTAATAAAGCTACGCCTCCGCCCGGCACAATTCCTTCTTCAACCGCTGCTCTGGTTGCTGATAAAGCATCCTCTGTTTTGTGCTGTTTTGATTTTTGCTCAACTTCAGTAGCAGCTCCAACTTTAATAACCGCTATTCCGCCAGCTAATTTAGCCAATCTTTCCTGTAGTTTCTCTTTATCAAACTCAGAATCAGAGGCCTTAATTTCTTTTTTAATTTGAGAAACCCTTGCCTCAATTTTCTCTTTTGAACCTTTGCCTTCAATAATGGTAGTATTCTCTTTGCTCGCCACAACTCGTCTACTAGAACCCAACATATTCAATTCAATATTCTCTAATTTCAACCCTTTTTCTTCAGAAATTACTTCTGCCCCGGTAACTACGGCTATATCCTCAAGCATTTCTTTTTTTCTGTCGCCAAATCCCGGAGCTTTAATTGCTAAAGCGTTAAAAATGCCCCGAAGTTTGTTCACGACTAAAATAGCCAAGGCCTCAGCCTCAATATCGTCGGCAATAATTACTAATTCTTTTTTTCCGCTCTGAACAATTTTTTCCAAGAGGGGCAAAATTTCGTTTAAAGCAGATATTTTTTTGTCAGTGACTAAAATCAGGGGGTCTTCCCAAACGCTTTCCATTCTTTCAGTATTAGTAATCATATAAGGAGAAACGTAACCCCGGTCAAATTGAAGACCTTTGACAATTTCCTTTTCCAGACCAAAGGTCTTTGATTCTTCAACAGTAATCACGCCGTCTTTGCCAATTTCATCCATAACCTCGGCGATTAAATTTCCGATTTCCTGACTCTCAGCAGAAATTGTCGCCACTTGAGCCATTTCTTCTTTAGTTGTAATTTTTTTCGCCATTTTCTTTAAGTCCTTGACGATTTTCTCCATGCCTTTCTCAATCCCTCTTTTAATGGCTAAAGGATTGGCGCCGGCAGCGACGTTTTTAATACCTTCTGAAATCATTGCTTGAGCCAAAACAACAGCTGTGGTGGTACCGTCTCCAGCAACATCATTGGTTTTTTCAGCCACTTCTTTAACAATTTCAGCTCCCAGATTCTCAATTTTGTCTTCCAATTCAATTTCTTTGGCAATAGTTACCCCATCATTGGTAATAGTAGGGGCTCCGAAACCTTTGTCCAAAACAACATTCCTGCCTTTGGGACCTAAGGTAATTTTAACGGCATTAGCCAATTTATCAGCCCCGGCTTTTAATTTTTTTCTTGCTTCTTCTTGAAATATAATTTGTTTACTCATATTTTTAGAAATTAAAAATTAGAAATTGCAATTATTGAATTTATTCAATAATTGCTAGTATATCCTCCTCTTTGGCAATTAAATATTCTTTATCATCGACCTTAATTTCGTTTGGACCGTATTTGGTAAATAAAACCTTTTGTCCGGGTTTTACTTCCATTGGAATAATTTTTCCAGCACTTGTTTTTCTGCCCGGACCAACTGCAATAACCCGGCCTTGTTCCGGCTTTTCTTTTTCAGCGGTATCGGGAAGTAAAATGCCTGACTTTGTTTTTTCCTCTCCTTTCACCGGCTCAATAAGTATATGGTCTGACAATGGTTTGATGTTCATCTCTTAAATTGCTAAATTACTAAATTGCTAAATTGATTTACGGTTTCAGTTTAACAATATAACAATTTAACAGTGTAACAATTTATAATATTCTTATATTATCTATCTAAAACAATTTGTCAAGCCCCGTTAGAGGTTAGCGGGCTTTTTGCTTTTCTATTGCTCTAAAACCTCTAACGGGGCAAGAGTTGTATAAAAAAACAGCCCCGAAATCAACCATCTGATTAGAGAACCTTAAGTTTTTTTAAAAACTACCCCTCCACTGGAAACTTAGATATGAGCCCTGCTATCTTCTGTAATATGAGGGCTGCGTCGTAGGCAGATACTTTTCCGTCTCCGGACACATCTCCTTTCTTTGTTTGGTCTGACAAAATTTATCCAATAAATTCCAAATAATTATCCGGAGAAACCACTAAAAATTCGGAGCTTGGATAAGCAGAAAGCCAATCAGCGGGAGGCGTAATTTGCCCTTTTTTCCATTTTATCTTAAAAGCGTATAATTTTCCTTCTTTTTCCTCAATAAAATCTATTTCTTTTTTGTCGTAAGTCCTCCAGAAGTAATTATTTGCTTGTATTTTTAAATATTCCTGTTTTTTAATTCTTTCGCTAATAATATAGTCCTCCCAAAGTGCTCCAATGTCATTCCTTAAATTAATGGAGTTAAAATTATTTATAAGTGCATTCCTTACGCCTAAATCGTAAAAATAATATTTGGCTGTCTTTGAGATTTCTTTTCGCAGATTTCTACTAAAACCTTTTATTTTAAAAATCACAAATACTTTCTCTAAAAGGTCTAAATATCTCTCAACGGTTTTTTTATTGAGCCCGACCTGACCTGCTATCTCTGTGAAAGAAACCTCGCTGCCAATTTGAAAAGCTAAAAGCTGCAAAATTTTTACTAATCTGTCAGAATGTTTTAAGCCATTTACCTCTAAAATATCTTTGTAGAGATAAGAGCTGACCAATTCTTTCAGATATAAAATTCTTTTTTGGTCATCTTCGGCCAAAATCGCCTCGGGATAAGAGCCGAAAATTAATCTCGTTTCCAAATTAGCTTTTGTTTCGTGGAGTTTTTCTATTTGAGAAAGCTCCATCTGGCTAAGCGGAAATAAACGAAGAGTAATTTTTCTGCCGGTTAAGGGTTCACCTATTTTCTGATACAAATCAAAAGAAGCAGAACCAGTAGCGATTATTTTTACGCCCCCTATATTGTCCACAATTAATTTAAGGTTTAAACCGATATTGGGAATTTTCTGGGCTTCGTCAACAGCCAATAATTTATGATCCCCTATAAAATTTTTAAGCTTGGCGATTGATTGACTGCTTAAATATTCTTGAACAAAAATATCTTCTCCCTGAACCAAAAGATATTTTTCATTTACTTGCTCTAAAAATTTCTTTAGAAGCGTAGTTTTGCCGCACCTTCTGGGCCCATAAATAACAACTACTTTATTTGGCTTTATCAGATTTCTAAGATTTTCTAAATGTTTTTGAGGAATATATAGCTTATCCATAAATCTAAATCCGGCTACTTGATTACCTTAATTTTAACAAATTCAGGCAATTTCATCAATCTTTTTTACTCCACCGGAAACTTGGATATGAGCCCTGCTACTTTTTGAAGTATGAGGGCCGCATCATAGGCAGATACTTTCCCGTCTCCGGATACATCTCCTTTCTGGATTTGGAAAGATGTTAGAATAGTTAATCCTATCGTATGCTGGGCTGCCAATAGAGCGTCTTGTGAGGATACTTGGTTATCTCCTGATATGTCTCCATATATAGTGATTGGGGTTGAGCAGCCTTCGTCAATTTTGCCATCGCAGTTGTTGTCCATGCCGTCGCATAATTCCTGTGTTTTACTACAATCACATCCAAGGTATGCCAGAGGATAGGAAAACTCTTTCGTTAATATATCATAACCTGTCTTATCAACATCACCATCCCTATCCAGGTCTGTCAACGCACACCAGTTTGTTACAGGACCGCAGTCTGTTCTGCCGAAATTTCCTGTAAAAATACTCCTGTCTCTTATCGTGATTTTTCCGTCTCCGTTAAGGTCTGCAATACAGCCAATCTGTTTTTCTTGGCATACATCTCCTACTCCATCTTTGTCATTATCTCTTTGGTCAGGATTATAAAGCCTACAGTTATCAAATTCATCACACACGTCATCATTGTCATTGTCCGTACAACCACTGCCGTTGAATGTGTTGTCAGAAGAATTAGATTTGAAAATATCGTATTTTGTGTTTGTTACTGCGTAGTTATTGAACGTATTCCTGTGGCTACTGTAAAGGCTTATGCCGTATTCCCCATCTTTCAATGTAAGGTTTGTGAAAGTTGAATCATTTGTGTCAAGTAAGTAAAGGTCCCTGATAGTTGAGTTACTGATACTTGCATTATTGCATTGGATACAGTATACTTTATTATATTATTTTTTAATTGACTATAACTTTGGATAAAATCTATCCCTTCTCCTTCATTTCGTTCTATTAAATTATCATGGATATTTACATTATCATGAGGCCAGTAATTAAGGTCTGAACTCCAGCCTTGCCTCAGAAACGGAAATATACCTTTTCCATTGTTATATATATGATTGCCGCCTATTTCAACATTGATTGTCTCATCTGTAAAAATAGCATAAGATTCATTATCATGAATGTTATTTCTCAGAAACTTACATGGACCATCAAAACCCAATGTAAATATCCCTATACCATTACCATATATTTCACCGTCTTCAACGCTGTAATACCCACCTCCATCAACTGCAGTGCTAAATTTGGTTATCTTACAGTCCTTTATAAGCAGTCCTCTTGCAGCTTTTATTCCTGTCCCACACTACCATTGCCTGTAATTATGTGCCCTCCACAGTTAATTGTGATGTTATCTGCTCCCAGAACTAGAGCATTGCCCGCACAATTTAGGTCTGCCTGCATTGTATAATTTTGTTTCACTGTGTCGCCGCAAGCGCATTCTATGCTTCCACCGCAGTCTTTCGCATTTGCACTTGCTGTATTAATAGCGGCGGCGATGCAAAAAATTGCAGTAGTCAACAAGCATAACAAATTAGTTTTTTGGTTTTTCATATTTGTTTTGGTATTTTTTGTTAAATTTTAATTTTATCAAAGGTTATAGTTTTGCTTCCAGTTCCCTTCTTAAAATTTCTTTTATGTTTTTGCTGAGATTTTTAACGAATTTTATATCTTCTATCAGCGGCTCTAAATCCAATTTTATACTCGCCGAATCAACCCGGGAGATTAT
This sequence comes from Candidatus Nealsonbacteria bacterium CG08_land_8_20_14_0_20_36_22, assembly GCA_002774555.1. Classification (GTDB taxonomy): domain Bacteria; phylum Patescibacteriota; class Minisyncoccia; order Minisyncoccales; family GWA2-38-27; genus PEYC01. The sequence continues at coordinate 1,587 of PEYC01000002.1, read as the reverse complement.
TTCCAAAAGTTTATTTTTCAATTCTTTTTTATCTTTTACGATTTCAATGCATTTTATATTAGGGCTTACTCCCCTTCCCAAATACCACATTAAATCAAAATAATCCCTGCCCTTAACCCTAATTAACGTTTTTCCTTTTCTGCCGGTTTTCTCCCATTTCCTGTATAAAATCGCTCTTATTTTTGTCGCCATTAAAGTTGGCAAATCAAAAGTTTTCACTAAAATAGATTTATTAAATTTAAACAGCGGGATAATTTCGGTTCTATAGTCCTTGCAGAAATTAAATTCTTTAAAAATCTCTAATTTTACGAAAAGAAAATCCGATTCGCCTGCACCGGACAGCTTCAACTCCCGAAGAATGGGAAATTTTAAATAAATCCTAAATTTCTGGCTTGTCACGGTTAAATTCAAATTAGTGTTTTTTCTGAAAAACTTTTCCAAATCTTCAGCTAGTGTTAAAATGTTGATTTTCCCGCCTAAATCTACGAAATCAAGGTCCTCGGAAAGACGAGGCAGACCGAAACAGTGAGAAAGGCAGGAGCCCCCGTAAAAAACCAAATCGCTGTATTCCGGCCGGGAATAAATGAAATCTAAAACTAAAATCTGCAGATAAGTTTTAGCCAAATTCCTTTTGAAAAGACTATCCCGAGAAATATGGGCCTTTATTAAATTTTGTATAAATATTGTGGTTGTTTCCATTATTTTCTGAAAATATTTTTAAAAATTTCTTTCATTTTTTTTGACTTTTCAATTTTAACATACAATTCAACCTCTTTAATGTCTTTCTCAGCGAAATCATCCAAATTTAATCTTAATTCCTCAATTGCCTTTTTATCGGTTAAAGCGTTCTTTCGCAGATAGATAAAATCGAAAAGAGCTTTTGCCTTCGTCGCTTTAGCAATTGAAAAACCGCCTTCTTCTTTTATTTTAAAACCGCAAAATAAATCGTCTTTTACTTTGCGGTAGATAAAACTGCCTAATTTATTGGAAAAAATGGCTGTTTTGTTTTTGGCAATTGAAGTAAAATTCACGGGCAGTTCAGTTAAAATATTATGGCGATAAAGGATATAATCCAAGCTTAGATATGATGGCTGATATAAAATGTTCGCCAAAAATTCTAAATAAGAGGAAAATTCGCCCTTTGCTTTAATTTTGTCAATAAATTCCGAGACAACGTAACTTCCTTTTTTCAATCTAACAACTTTCCCGCCATTCTCGTAGCGGGACAAAAGGATTTTAAGATAATCTTTATTTTTTTCAATTGGCGATAAATCCTCAAAAGAAAAATAAGGTAGTTCTCTCACCAAAGAAATAATTTTTTTAATCTGCGGCTTTAAATTGTTTCTCATAGTATACTATTATAGTATACCTTTGGAAATAGGATGTCAATTGGACTAAACTCGCCATCTAGTTTATTATTTGCTGATATTTCGTTTTTCACTCCACTGGAAACTTACTAATCAAGCCCGCTGCTCGCTGGGCAATTAAGGCAGCATCATAGGCATTCACCTGACCATCACCACTTACATCTGCTTTTTGAGTTTGTTCAGAAGTTAAAGTAATCAAGCCCACCGCTGCCTGGGCAGT
>PEYC01000049.1 GCA_002774555.1 Candidatus Nealsonbacteria bacterium CG08_land_8_20_14_0_20_36_22 | reverse complement strand
TCTATTGGCAATTTCCCGGGCTAATTTCTTTGCTCCTAAATCATCAACCTCTCCGGGCTTTACAAAAACACGAACCTCTCTACCTGCCTGAATGGCATAAACCTTTTCTATCCCCTTAAAAGATAAAGCTATTCCCTCAAGTTCCTCCAACCGCTTAAGATAATTTTCAAGGGTATCCTTTCTTGCCCCTGGTCTGGCTCCTGAAATTTGATCTGCTGTTTGAACCAAAACTGCCTCTAAGCTCTCTGCCGGATACTCTTCGTGATGGGACTTCATGGCATTTATCACTTCTTTTTCCACTCCAAATTTCTCTAAGATTTTAATCCCGATGTCTGTGTGAGAACCCTGAATTTGATGGTCCACTGCTTTCCCAATATCATGAAGCAAACCTGCTTTACGAGCCACCTTGATATTGGCTCCTAATTCTGAAGCAAGGGCTGCTGCCAAATAACAAACTTCCAAAGAATGAAGTAAAACATTTTGGCCGTAACTGGTTCTAAATTTCAACCTTCCCAAAAGCTGAACGAGCTTTGGGTCAAGGTCAACTACGGCCGTGTCATAAACTACCTTCTCTCCTGCCTCTCTTATTTGAGAGGCAATTTCCGTTTCCACCGCCTTCACAGTATCTTCAATCCTTGCTGGCTGTATCCTTCCATCATGAATTAACTTTTCTAAAGCAATTTTGGCAATGTGCCTTCTAACTGGATCAAACCCGGAAATCATCACTGCTTCTGGCGTCTCGTCTACCACAATTTCGCAGCCGGTTGCCTGCTCCAAAGCCCTAATATTTCTTCCTTCTTTTCCAATAATCCTTCCTTTAATTTCTTCATTCGGAAGAGCTACGGTGGTAGTAGTCATTTCTTGGGCCTGGGAAAAAGCGCACTTTTGAATTGCCAAGGCCAATATCTCCTTTGCCCTGTTCTCAAGTTTCTCAAAGCCAGTTCTTTCTAATTTTTCCATTTTCTCAATAATTTCTTTCTGTTGTTCTTTTTCCAGGTCTTCAAATAATTCTTTCTTTGCTTCCTCTTTGGAAAGTTTGGAAACCCTCTCTAAATTTTTCACGGCCTCTTGTTTTAAGTCCTCCAGGCTTGCTTTTATTTCCCGAAGTCTTTGGACTTTCTGTAAAAATTCTGCTTCTTTTTCTTCCAATTTGGAACTTTTTTCAGCCAAAACATTTTCTCTTCTCAATAAAAGTTTTTCTGTTTTAAAAAATTCTCGGTGCTGGGTCTCTCTTTCTTTTTTCGCTTCCTCAAAAATTTGAACTGCTTTTTCTCTGGCTTTGGAAATTATTTCATCTGCTTCTTTTTTTGTTTGAGAAATTTTCTTTTGAAGAGTTGTTTCTATGGTGTCCGCTCTCTTTCTGGCAATTGATTGTCGGGCAAAGTAACCCAAAATTGAACCTATTGCTAAAGTAAAAACACCTATTAAAACTAGGATAAATTGATACATATTTAATAAGAATTTGGTTATTTATCATGATTACTTTTTTATTCTTTGGTTTTTATGATTTGGTCAATGATGCCGTAGTCCTTTGCCTCTTCAGCTGAAAGATAAAAGTCCCTATCCGTGTCTTTTTCTACTTTTTCCAACAGCTGACCGGTATGTTTAGCCAAGATTTGATTTAATTTATTTTTAATTTTAATAATCTGTTTGGCTGTAATCTCAATCTCTATTGCCGCTCCAATAGCACCGCCGGCCACTTGATGAAGCAAGACCTCGGTGTTTGGTAAAGCAAAACGTTTACCTTTTTCTCCGGCAGCTAACAAAACAGCTCCCATTGAACCGGCTAAACCGAAACAAATAGTAGCAACCGGACATTTTATATACTGCATAGTATCGTAAATCGCCAGACCGGCTGTTACCGAACCGCCGGGAGTATTAATATAAAGTTGAATATCTCTCTTTGGGTCTTGGCTGGCCAAAAATAAGAGCTGGGCAATAACCGAATTGGCCAAAGCGTCTACAATCGGCCCGGCCAAAAAAACAATCCTTTCTTTTAAAAGCCGAGAATAAATATCATAAGCCCTTTCTCCGTATTTTGTTTTCTCTATAACAGTGGGAACAAGATTCATGTCTAATTACTTCTTTAGTATACTCTTTTATATAAATAAAGCTACTAAAGCCAAAGATAAAGTACCTAACAATTTAACCAAAACGTGCAAAGAGGGACCAGCTGTATCTTTAAATGGGTCACCAACCGTGTCACCGGTGATGCTAGCGGCATGAGCCGGGCTACCTTTCCCACCTAAATTTCCTGCTTCAATAAATTTCTTGGCATTATCCCAAGCAGCACCGGCATTATTCAAAACAGTAGACAAAAGAACGCCGACTATAGTTCCTACCATAATAAGACCCGCCTCTGCCTCGGCTCTTAAAACAACTCCAACAATTATTGGGACTATTACTGCCAAGAGGCCTGGTAAGACCATTTGTTTTAAAGCGGCTTTAGTAGTAATATCTACGCATCTGGCATAATCTGGCTTGCTGGTTCCAGCCATAATCCCAGGATTTTCCCTAAACTGTTGCCTAACTTCCTCCACTATCTTTGAAGCTGCCTTACCTACTGCTCTAATAGCAAAAGCGCTAAAAAAGAAAACTAACATTGCCCCAATTAGCCCTCCTATAAAAACTTCTACTTTGGCTAAATTTACAATTTCCAAATTAGCTTCTTTTAAATAGGCTGAAAAGAGTAAAAAAGCTGCTAAGGCTGCGCTTCCCATAGCATATCCTTTAGTCAAGGCCTTGGTAGTATTGCCGGCTGTATCTAATTTATCGGTAATCTTACGGGCTTGCTCTGAAGCTCCAGACATCTCAACAATCCCCCCAGCATTGTCAGTAATTGGACCGAAAGTATCCATGGCTAAAATATAGGCAGCCGTAGCCAGCATTCCCATAGTGGCAACAGCTGTCCCATAAAGCCCTCCGCCAGAAAACCCTGTCATAGAACCTAATTTAAAAGCAGTAATTAAAGCCAAAGATATAGTAATTACAGTAAGGCCTGTGCATTCAAGCCCTACTGAAAACCCGCTAATAATATTGGTGGCATGGCCGGTTTGAGACGCTTTAGCAATTTCTTGGACTGGTCGATATTTGACTTCAGTATAGTATTGGGTGATATAGACAAAGGCAATACTAGTTAAAAGACCCACTAAGCCAGCGTAGAAAAACCAAATATTGCCAAGAAGCTGAAGAGTTAGGAAATAAAAAGCTACGGCAGCAAGCAAGGTAGTAACAAAATAGCCCTTATTTAAAGCCCTGAGGGGATTGTCCCCCTCTTTAGCTCTAGCCATTAAAACTCCTATTATAGAAGCAATTAATCCAAATGCTCTCAAAACCAAAGGAAAGAGAATACCCTTAATTCCAAAGTGGGGGAAAAGGGCTACTCCTAAAATCATAGCTCCAATATTTTCAGCGGCCGTTGATTCAAAAAGGTCTGCCCCTCTACCAGCACAGTCGCCAACATTATCGCCGACCAGGTCAGCTATCACAGCCGGATTGCGAGGATCATCTTCCGGAATTCCTTTTTCTATTTTGCCAACCAAATCAGCTCCAACATCAGCTGCCTTGGTGTAAATCCCTCCTCCCAACTGAGCGAAAAGAGCAACTAAACTTGCTCCGAAACCAAAACCAATAATAAGAGAAGGAACCTTGGTTGGTTCATATCCTAAAAAAGTATAAATTAAAAAAAGAAAAGTTATCCCAATCAAACTGATAGCTACAATAGCAATTCCCGAAACCGCTCCTCCCCGAAGAGCAATAGTTAAGGCCCTGCTAAAACTGGTCTGGCTGGCTGAAGCTGTCCTGACATTAGCCCGAACAGCTATCCACATACCAATAAGACCTGAAAGGGCAGAACAAAAAGCACCGAAAATAAAAGCAAGGGATAACTGAAGACCATAAAGCCAGTTTCCAGCTAGACTATAAATTACAAAAAAAATCAGAGCTAAAATAACTGTCATTAGACCAATGGCCTTATACTGTCTCTCTAAAAAAGCATTGGCTCCTTTCTTAATCGCCCTGAATATCTCCTGCATTTTCTCAGAACCCATATCTTGCTTTTTAATCCAGGAAATCAAGTAATAAACAAAAAATAAGGATAAAATAGATATAATAATTGGAATTGAAATCATAATTTTAATTATTTTTTAGTTTTTTTCTTCTTTTTCTTTTCTTCCTTGCCCTCCGTAGTTTTAACGAAGGAGGGTTTCTTTTTCTCTGGTTCTTTTTTCTTTTCCTCTTTTTCTGCTTCTTCTTGCTCCGGCGGCCTGACATCTATTTTCCAACCAGTAAGTTTCGCCGCCAGACGTACATTCTGACCGTCCTTGCCAATAGCCAAAGACAATTGGTCTTCTGGCACCAAACAAAGAGCTTTGTTCTTTGGCATAATTTTTACTTCCAGAACCTTGGCAGGAGAAAGAGCGTTGGCAATAAATTCCTCTGGTTTTTCAGAATACTCAATAATATCAATTTTTTCACCGGCTAACTCCTTTATTACTGCCATCACCCTTGACCCTCGCTGACCAACTGCGCTTCCAATGGGATCTACGCCCTCAGCCTTGGATTCCAAGGCAATTTTTGACCTAAAGCCCGCTTCTCTGGCAATTGCTTTTATCACAACTTGACCTTGAGAAATTTCCGGCACTTCCAATTCAAAGAGTCGCGATATTAATTTTGGATAAACCCGAGATAAAAAAACAGCCGGACCCTTTGAACTTTCTTCAACCTTCATAATATAAAATTTGAGCCGTTGGCCTGGTTTGTAAAACTCTCCGTAAACCTGCTCTTCTTTTGGTAAAATCCCCAAGGTCTTACCAATATCAACAAAAACATTTCTTCCTTCAAGCCTTTGAATAATTCCCGAAACGAGCTGCCCTTCTCTTGATTTGTACTCTGAGAAAACCGTCTCTCTTTCTACTTCCTTAATTTTCTGCAAAATCACCTGTTTGGCTGTCTGAGCAGCTATTCTGCCATAATCCTCATGGGTCTCTAAGGGCATCTCTAATTCTTCCCTGGCCTTGATCTCGGGCTTAATCTTCTGAGCTTCTGCCAGCATAATGTGCTTTTCCGGGTTAAATCTAATTTTCTTTTCTTCTTTTTCTTCTTTTTCTTGTTTTTCTATCAACTCTTCCAACTCTTTTTCAGAATAAATCATATCTTCAACAACCACTAATTTTACCTGCCAAAATTTTGTCTCTCCGGTTTCCGGATTTAATTTTGCTTTAATTATTTGTCCTTTCTTGCCGTAATCTTTTTTATAGGCAGCCGCAATCGCTGTTTCAATGCTTTCAATTACCCTTTCTGAAGTAATGCTTTTTTCTTCTGCAATTTGAGCTATCGCCGATTTAAAAGTTTTTATATCCATAAAAATTGTCCGTTTTCCAACGGACAAAATAACCATATCTCTATAATCCTAAGTTATCAAAACAAAAGCTGTTTGTCAACAGTAAAAGTGAAAAAATAAGTTTTTTAAATCGTGGGGCTTGGGCGCGGCGAGCCTTTCTTTCACTTACCAAGCGTATCTTTAACTATTTTAACCAGCTGATTGGGGGTGTGGTCGGTTTTCAAAAGATATTTTTCAGCTTTTAATTTCATCCCCCTCTGCTCCAGTTCCGAATCCGTATAATTGGTTAAAATAAAAACCGGTATATCCTTTGTCTTTTCTTGTTTTCTTATTTCCTCTAAAACCTCAATGCCATTGATGTCCGGCAAAATCAGGTCAAGCAAAATTAAATCCGGTCTTTTGATTTCTCCTTTCTCTACTTCTTTAATTTTTCTAATCGTTTCTTCTCCTAAAAGTATCGGGCTAACATTAAAACCAGCTTTTTCCAGGGCCGTCTTATAAACATCAATAGTCGCCAAATCATCCTCAATAAATAAAATCAATTTTTTAGCCCCCATTATCTTACTATAACAAATCTTTACCCCGCTGGCAACTCAATTGACTCTGCCCAGATTATATCTTTTTTGCCATCTCTTATATTTATTTTTTTAGTGATAAGTAGTGGTAGTCCGGCGCTCGACTCTAAATATAAAAACTATTTGCTTTTTTGAAAAAAGCTCGTAAGAAATTCTATATGAGCCAACTCGTCTCCGCCAAACGTTTTCCTCGCCCTCCATTTTTTCTATATCACCAATAAACGGATTAATTCTTAATTGATAAAAGGATGCTTCGATTCGCTCGGCATCCTTTTTGGGAAAACGTTTCAGCTGCTTTTTTACTTTAGAACGAATGAGAACCTTCCAGCTCATTTTTCTAATTCTTTTAAGGTAAGATATTCCCCCCGAGCAAAGTCCCGTCTTGCTTTTTTTAATGCTTTTTTTTCAGCAGCAGTGGATTTGTAGGTCTTTACTGTTCTTTTCCAATGCAAAAATTCTTCGTATTCTTCGTGAGGAATTATCACTAATTTACCATTTTCCGCTAATTCTCTAGGAATAGTAACAACTTTTTCCATACAAATTTATCTTAACAAATCAAAAAATAAAAGTCAAAAATCACCCAATTGGCAGCTCAATGAAAAAGGTGCTCCCCTTGCCCTTGCCTTCTGACTCGGCCCAGATCCTGCCGTTATGAGCCCTGATAATATGCCCGGTTACATAAACACCAATACCACTTCCAAATCCATAAACCTTTTTCGCTTCATCTCCTCTGGCAAACGCCTCTTTGAACAGCTTGTTGGCCTGTTTCGGATCAACCCCGATCCCGGTATCTTTCACCGAAAGCTGAACCAATTTGCCGGCTTGCTTTAAATTAACAATAATTCCTCCCTGTTTAGTATATTTAATAGCGTTATCAATAATATTAAATAAGGCCACTTTTAGTTTCTCTGAATCTGCTTTAATAGCCGGCACCTGTCCTATTTTTTCATATTTCAAATAAAGGCCTCTCATCTTAACTTCAAAACTAAGCTCCTCCATCACTTCTTTTATTAAAGATTCAAAATCAATATTCGGCTCAAGAGCCACCACTCTCTTGCCCATTTGGAACTGAGAAATATCAAGCAAAGCATTAACCACTCTTATTAATCTTTTAGTTGAAACTTGAAACTTTAAAAGGGTCTCTTTAATCTTGGGCGGTACTTTTCCATAAGTGCCCCCAAACAACAAATCCAAATAACCGATTATAGATGTTAAAGGAGTCCTCAAATGATGCTGGGTTGCCATAATAAACTGGGTCTTAGCCTCAGTCAGCTTCTCCACCTCCTCCTTCGCCGCCTTCTCCACTTCATAGGCCTTCTGAACTTCTTTAGCCATCACTTCCATCTGCTCCCGCTGTTTGACTTCTTTTAGAACATTTCTAACAAGTGAAATTCCTAAATAAACAAAAACAATCAAAATACCTGATTTTAATAATATAAACGGCAAATTATCTGAAAGCAAAAGATCAACTAAAAGAATTAAACTTACCAAGCCAGTCAAAATTTCGGTAGCAATAAGTTTTATGTTCATTAAATGATACTTAAAGACTGCGTATGCTACCATTACCACATAAAAAGAAACAAAAAAGTTACCAGATGGATAAATATTGAGATTAAAATCTAGTAAAAAATTTGTAGAACCTCCAACAAAACCAATAAGTGCTGCGTAATATACGAATTGGATTTGTTTTTGATAAATTCCACTGTTTTTTTTAGAAATGATTTTCAGTAAAATAACAGAATAAATTACGTAAAAAGCGAAATAAAGCAAAAAAGGCCAGTAAAGAAATCCTGTTTTGACCGGCCAATAACCAAGATTAGTTCTCTCTTGAGTTATTACGATAAAATACTTACTAAACAATAAAATTAAGAATATTATTGCTAAGATACAACCGAAATAAAAGATTATTCGTTCTCGACGCCCTCTTTTTAAAAGAATACTGCAAAAACGGAAAAATAATATTGGGATAAGAATTGTTCCAATATATAAAATTCTTTGCCAGAAAAGTGCACTTTCTTTACTGCCAACAATAACGGTTCCAAAAAGACCAATCGTCCAGAGAAAAACACCAACGCTGACCAAAAACCAGGATTGGTTTATTTTGTCTCGAGGGTTTTTTAATAACGTTAGCAATCCGAGTATTGCTGTTAAGATAGCTGTAATAAGACACGAAATAGCAAACAAATTCATAATAATTCTGCAATTTTA
>PEYC01000009.1 GCA_002774555.1 Candidatus Nealsonbacteria bacterium CG08_land_8_20_14_0_20_36_22 | reverse complement strand
TTAAAAAAATTAAAATTAAACGACCCTTCTTTATTTTTTGAACCAGAAACCAAAGAGGCCTTGGGCAGGGGATTTAGGTGCGGATTTCTAGGAACCTTACATGCTGAGATTATTTCAGAACGTTTATACCGGGAATTTGGTCCGAACTTGGTGATTTCTCCGGCCTCTGTTGTTTATAAGGTAGACGGCAAACTTATTTATTCAGCCGTTGATTGGCCTCAAAGTTGTGGTCTAACAGAAGAATTATGGGCGTCCTTAGAAATAATAACCCCGACCCGCTATTTAGGCAAGGTTTTGGAAATTTTAAAAAATTTCCAAGGAAATTATCTTAACACAGAATATATTGGTTCGGAAAAAGCAATTTTGTTTTATGAAGTTTCCTTAAGGGCAATTATTGAAAATCTTTATGATAAAATAAAAAGCGTCAGTCAGGGTTATGCTTCAATGAGTTATAAAATTTTGGGTTTTAGAAAAGGGGATTTGGTAAAAATGGAAGTTCTGGTTGCCGGCGAAAAAAAAGAAGCCCTTTCTAAGATTGTTCTGCGGGATCAGGTTTTTTGCCAAGGGAAGAAATTGGTAGAGAAATTAAAAGAGGTTTTGCCTTCCCAGCAATTTTCAATTGCCCTGCAAGCAGTGGTTGGCGGAAGAATTGTCGCCAGAGAAACAATTAGAGCAAGAAGAAAAGATGTCACTGGTTATCTTTATGGCGGTGATTACACCCGCAAAAGAAAACTATTGGAAAAACAAAAAAAGGGAAAGAAAATTTTAAAAGTAAAAGGAAAAGTTATAATTCCTTCAAAGGCCTATTTGGAAATATTCAGGGGTTGAAATTATATTAAAATGTGATAAAATAACTAACGAAAAAGAGGAGCAATCGTCAGTATAATCATACTTAAAACCACCAAGGTTATTAAAATAATCCAAATTGTTTTAAAGATTGTTTTGGGTTTCATTAAGTTCTATGTTATCAAAGTTTAAGAAAAATAGAAAGGCAGGTTCTTGGAAAAACGTATTTTTTTCAATTTTGCTTAGCACAGGGATTTTGCTGGTGATTATTTTTTTGTTTTTTACAAACTGGAAAATAAATCAAAGGAGAACTATTCTGACAGCAAGAATTGCTGCCCTGAAAGAAGAAATTGCAGTTTTAGTTCAAAAAAATGAAGAATTAGAAAAGAAAAAATCACAAATAGAAAGCGAAGAATATCTGGAAAAAGTTGCTCGTGATCAACTGGGTTTAAAGAAACCAGGAGAAGAAGTAGTGGTTGTGGCAAAAGAAGAAGAGAAAGAAGAAGAAATTACTGAAGAAAAAAAGGGTTTGTGGGATTGGCTAAAAAGTATTTGGAGGCGGGATTAGTATAGCGGTAATACGCTTGCTTCCCAAGCAAGAGAGGCGAGTTCGATTCTCGTATCCCGCTCAAGATTAAGCCGTCCTAGCTCAATAGCAGAGCAGCACTTTCGTAAAGTGCAGGTTGTCGGTGCAAATCCGACGGACGGCTCAGAAAGTTAAAATAAATAACACTATCAAATATGGATAATTCAGAAATTAAAATTGAGGACTTAAAGAAACGACTCCATCATTTGGTAGACTGTCTTTGATATTGCGGGAAAAGAAAAGAAACTAAAAGAACTTGAAAAAGAAGCCCAAAAGCCAGATTTTTGGAGAGACCAAAAAAGAGCAGTGGGAATTAATCAAGAAATTACTAATTTTAGAGAAGAGATTGAGATAATAAGAGATTTGAAGAAGAAAATTCAAGAAGGAAAAATTGAGAATTTAGCAAAAGAAATAGATAAACAAGAAATTAAAATTTTTTTTTCCGGGAAATACGATAGAGGCAATGCTATCTTACAAATCTTTGCTGGTGCTGGTGGAATAGATGCTCAAGATTGGACAACAATGCTTTTAAGAATGTTTGAGAGGTATTGCCAGAGAAAAGGATTTCTGGCAAAAATTATTCATCAGTCATTTGGCGAAGCCGGCGGACCGGATGGCAGAATCGGTACTAAATCTGTTATAATGGAAATTAAAGGTTCTTGGGCTTATGGATTTTTAAAAAAAGAAACAGGAGTACATCGTCTTGTTAGACAGTCACCGTTTTCGGCAAAAAAACTTCGCCATACCTCTTTTGCTTTAGTTGAGGTTTTACCAGAAATCGGCAAAAAAGAACAGGAAGAGATTAAAATTAAACCAGAAGATTTAAAATTGGAAACCTTCCGGGCTTCGGGACCAGGCGGTCAATATGTCAATAAAAGAGAGTCAGCTGTCCGTCTTACCCATTTGCCAACCAGAATTGTGGTAAGTTCTCAATCAGAACGACTTCAGGGTTTAAATAGAGAAAAAGCGATGAAAATTCTTTATGCCAAACTTTACCAAATAAAAGAAGCAGAGCGCCAAAAAGAAATAAAAAAAATCAAAGGCAAGACAGTTTCGGCCAGTTGGGGAAATCAAATCAGGTCTTATGTTCTGCATCCCTATAAACTGGTGAAGGACATGAGGACTAATATGGAGACCTCAAATGTTGAAGGGGTTTTAGATGGAAACCTCGATAAATTTATAGAAACAGAGATAAAATTCAAAACATAAAGCTTATTTTTTATGCTTTCTATTCAAAACATTTCCAAAATTTATTCTTCTAAATCTGGAGAAAAGCCAACAATTGCCCTTGATAATATTTCTTTCGAAATAACAAAACCAGAGTTTGTTTCTGTTGTTGGGAAGTCGGGAGCCGGCAAAACAACCCTGCTAAAATTAATTTTAGCTGAAGAAAGCCCAACCCAAGGCAAGATTTTATTTGACGGCATAGACGTTCATAAAATAAAAAAATCTCATCTTTCCTGTTTGCGGCAAAGAATCGGTGTGGTTTTTCAGGATTATAAATTATTTCCTTTCAAAACAATTTATGAGAACGTGGCTTATGTGATGGAAGTGATGGGCGCGGAAGAAAAGGAGATTAGTCGGGATGTGCTTCAAATTTTGGAGCTCGTCGGCTTGGCAGACAGAGTCAATAATTTTCCAGCTGAGCTTTCTGGAGGCGAAAAACAAAGAGCAGCTATTGCCAGAGCTTTGATTCATAGGCCGGAGGTAATTTTAGCTGACGAACCAACCGGAAACTTGGACCCTTATAATGCCAGCGACATTGTCCGGCTTTTGAATAAAATTTATGAATTTGGTACAACAATTGTTTTGGCTACTCATAATAAAGAAATAATTAATAGTCTGGGTAAGAGAGTGATTACTTTAGATGAGGGAAAAGTCATTAAGGACGAAAAAAGAGGAAGATTCATATTATAAATTTTTAATTTTATGTTGACATCATTTAAGAGAATAATTAAAACGGGTTGGAAGAACTTTTCTCGGAACATTAGTTTGAGTTCGGCTACTATTTTTATTATGGTAATGGTTATTTCCTTGGCAACTCTGCTTTTCATTTTTAATCCAATTTCCAAAACTCTAATTTCCATCTTGCAAGAAAAAGTTGATGTTTCAATTTATTTTAAAGAAGAGGTTTCGCCGGAAGAGATTTTAGAAGTAAGATCAGAAGTTTCAAAGATTCCAGAAGTGGAAGAAATCGGATTTATATCTCGCGAGCAAGCCCTTGAAAAATTTATAGAGAGATACAAAGACAACCCGGTTTTAATAGAGTCATTAACCGAAGTTGGCTATAATCCTTTTTTGGCTTCTTTGAACATCAAAGCCCATCAGTCTTCTCAATACGAACAAGTTGTCAAGTTTTTAGAAACAGGTCCTTTTAAGGATTTAATTGACAAAATTGATTATTATCAGAGAAGGCCGGTGATAGAAAAAGTTTTTTCTTTCACAGCCGCTGTTAATAAAACAGGAATTTTCTTGGGAGTAATTTTGGGGGTGATTGCTGTCTTGCTTGCTTTTAATACCATAAGGATTGCCATCCATAATTCTGGCGAGGAGATTTCCATTATGCGACTGGTTGGAGCTTCAAATTGGTTTATCCGAGGACCGTTTTTGGTTCAGGGAGTTGTTGTTGGGCTTATTGCCGCCTTAATTACCCTTTTGATTACTTTTGGAGCTTGCTATGGTTTTGACTCAAAAGTTAGGGCAGTAGCTCCTGAAATAGGTTTTTTTAATATCTTTTTAGCAAATTTTTGGAGCCTGCTTTTAATTCAATTAGCCACCGGCATCGGTCTGGGGACCGTCTCCAGCTTGATTGCCATTAGAAAATATCTTAAAATTTAACATTCCGGGGTCGGCTAATGGTAGGCCAAATGCCTCTGGAGCATTGAATCTACGTTCGAATCGTAGCCCCGGAGCTAAAAAAAATATATAATGCAGATTTTTCAAATTTTATTTTATATTTTAACAGGATTTATTGGATATACTATTGGAAGGATTGGTCACATTCAGTGGGGCCATATCAAATCACCTCACCATTGGATTTATGGACTATTTTTAATGTTTTTAGGTTTAATCTTTTATAAAAATTTTTTAGGATTATTAATGTTTTATTTTGGCGCAAGTTTTTTTATAAGTGATTTTAATGATTTTTTACACTTAAAATTTTACGGAGCAGATGAAGAAACTAAAAACAAATTCTGGGGAATTGACTAAAAGAAAAAAAGAAAAACCTAAATTTAATCCTAAAAATAAAAATTGGTCGGATTATGTAACCAAACATAGTTTTGCTTTAGATTTAGAAGAGGGAGTTTTTATCTGGGATGAGCCGCGGAAAATTGCGGCATCGCTTAAAAAATCGGCCGAAGTGAGCGTACGCCGGAAAGCAGAACCGTTTCAATCAGCGATGTCAATGCTTAATTTTTATATTAATCGGGCCGGCAAGAATTTAAAACCAGCAAGAAAGAAAATTTTAGAGCAGGCAAAAATAGATTTGCGGAAGTTATTCAAAGGTCGACAGTGATATTAATTAAATTATTTTTTATATGAATTTTCAGGACACTCAATTTAAAGGTTTAAAATTTGTTTTTGGAGTTTTAGCGATTTTATTTTTAGTTGTTTTGGTTATTTGGTTTGGCGTCGGAATTTCCAATAAAATAAAAGAAGGAAAATATATTGGTAGAGATATTGAATCCCGAAATGTAATTACTGTTTCCGGAACCGGCGAGATTTATACTAAACCCGATTTGGCTTTGGTTAATTTTTCAGTAGTAATTGAAAAAAAGACAATAGAAGAGGCGATGGCAGAAAATACTAAAAAAATGAATGCCGTGATTGATTCCGTTAAAAAACAAGGGGTAGAGGAAAAAGACTTGAAGACAACAACTTTTGCCATAAGCCCGCGTTATGAATGGCGCAAAGATGAATTTTTGCGGGAAAAAAGAGTTTTGGTTGGCTATAAAGCAACAGAGTCCTTAGAAGTAAAAATCAGGGACCTGGCAAAAATTGGAGATGTTATCCAGGCCGCCACTGAGGCCGGCGTTAATCAAGTCGGCGATTTGCAATTTACAATTGATAAAGAAGACGAGTTGAAGTCTCAGGCCAGAAAAGAAGCGATAGAAAAAGCCAGAGAAAAAGCAAATGAAATGGCTGGACAATTAGGGGTGAAATTAGTCAGAATTACTAATTTCAATGAGGGTTGGATAATGCCGGTTCCTCCTCCTTATTTTATGGAAAAAGCTACTGGGCTTGGCGGCGCCGAGGCGCCTCAAATTGAAACCGGCGAAAATAAAATCGAAGTTACGGTCAGCATTACTTACGAAATTGATTAACCTTCCTTCTTAATTCGGCGGACGTATTCGCTTTTTTCAGTATTGATTTCAATGAGGTCGCCTTGTTCAATAAATAGGGGTACGTTTATTTCTTTTCCGGTTTCCAGAATAACGCTTTTGGTTCCTCCTTGAGCTGTATCGCCCTTAATATCGGGTGGAGCTTGAACGACTTTTAACTGAATTTTTATGGGTAGGGAAATATTGATAATTTTGCCATTAAATATCAAGCCGTTAACCATTTGGCCTGGTTTTAAAAAATCAACAACTTGACTTATTTGTTGTTTAGAAAAATTAAATCTTTTAGTCGGGTTTTGAACTTCGCAGAAAAAATATCTATCGCGATGGAAATAGAGGAATTTTGCCTGAAATTTTTCTAATTCCGCTTCCTCAAAAATGTCTCCTTGGTGGAAATTTTTATCATAAACGTTGTTATTGATTAAATTTTTTATTTTTGTCTGAATAACAACGCGCCTTTGAGCTTTTTTCAAGGGCATTGATTCCAAAATTTCATAAGGTTCATTATCAATGATTATTCTAACCCCTTTTCTTAATTGAGTGTGGTCAATCATAAATATCCTCTTTTGAATTCTTCAAAAGTCATTGGTTTTTTGCCTTCGGGCTGAATTTTCTTAATTATTAATTGATTACTTTTTGAAACCTCAGCTTCTAAAATTTTTACTCTTATAATTTTACTTGCCCGCCGAAGCTTTAGCGAAGGCAGGTTATTTTTTTTAATAAAAGTAAAAGTTCCTGGCCAGGGATTAAAAGCCCTGATTTGTTTTTCAATTTCTGTGGTTGGCCTTGACCAGTTAATTTTTCCATCATCTTTTTTAATAATTTTTGTATAAGTAGCTTTTGATTCATTTTGCGGTTTTGGTTTTATTTCACCATTTATCCATTTCGCAATTGTTTCTAATAATAATTTTACCCCCAGTTCTGCCAGCTTATCATGAAGTTTTGAAAATTGAAAATTGGAAATTGAAAATTCCAATTCTCGCTTCGCGAGAATTGGGCCGTGGTCTATTTTCTCATCCATTAAGATTATCGTTACTCCGGTTTCTTCGTCGCCATTTAAAATAGCAGTTTGGATAGGGGAGGGACCTCGGTATTTGGGCAAAAGAGAAGGATGAACATTCAAAAAACCATATTTGGGGATAGTTAGTATCTCTTGCGGTATTATGTGACCATATGCCGCCACGATTCCTAAATCTGGTTTTAAATTTTTAATTTTTAATTCTAAATTTTTAATTTTTTTCGGCTGTTCAATAAGAATATTGTATTTCTGGGCTATTGTTTTAACTGGCGGGGGAGTAAGCATTTGTTTCCTGCCAACTGGTTTATCCGGCGCCGTCACAACTAAAATCGGCTTATGTCCGCCATTTATAAGTCCTTCTAAAATTATTACCCCAAATTCCGGCGTCCCCAAAAAGATAATTTTGAATTTTTCTTTGTCATTTTGCATTTTGATTTTTGATTTTTGAATTATTTTATCGTCCGCCATTCCATATCAGATTCTTTGCCGGCAAATTCAAGCCATTCGCCGTCCTGCGAGATGACATACCATTTTCTTTGGGTTTCTGACCAAACCATTGGATTTCCTTGATAAAATGGTTTTTTGACCACCTCTTTTGGTTTTAGCCGGTCCAATTCCAGCCATTTTTTAAAAACGGTTTCAATGGCATAATCCAGATTTCTTGATTTTGCCCATTCAGCAACCTTATTTATTGCCTCTTTGGCTTTTTCTATGGAACCTGCTAATTCTAAAAGTTGTTTTGCCGGCCTGGTAAATCTTGAATAAATTATTTTTCTTTTCTTGGCGTTTGTTTTAAGTTCAATCAAAGACAAACCTTTGCTTTTGAAATAATGAGTAATAATTAAACGAATAGCGGTTTTTTCTTTTAATTCTTGCTCATACTTAATTTTTCCCTTTTTTAAATACTCCTCAATTTTTTTAGCAATACTGTCGCCGATTGCCGGTATTTTTCTTAACGCTTTTAACCCTTCTTTTTTATATATTAAAAAAACATCTTCTTTTAAGTTTTCTAAGGATTGAGCCGCTTTATGATAAGCCCTTGGTTTAAAAGGAACACTATTTATCTTTAGCATTTCTTCAATTTCATATAAAATTTTAGCAATCTCTTTATTTATCATATTTTTCAACGCTAAATCTATAAATAATTATTCTCTCGCGGTTTGGGTCAATTTCTCCTTTTTGGTAGGCAATAGAGATTTGTTGCTCAATCGTATCTATTCCTTCTAAATCTGGTAGCAAAAGTCCGGATTTTGGCACTGTATGGCCATTAAATACTACATCATTTTCTGCTTGCCCGCTTAAATTTTTCGAAGAAAAAATTGGGCGGGTTTTTACTATTATGCCGTATTTTTTAGGATTAAGCTCATTGATATTTTTTACTAATTCCGGCTCATTTAAAATATAGACAGCATAAGAAAGCTCGGGGAGTTCTTCTTTTTGAATGGGACTAAACCTATAATCTTCAGTAGCGGCGGCAATAGCATTAGAAATAATCTCCTTGGCAATATTTTCTTTTGTCGGTAGATAAGTCCCGATGCAACCCCGTAATTGCCCTTCTTTTTCAATCGTAACAAAGGTCCCGGATTTTTTCTTCAAAAATTTCTCTGGCAAGCCCTCAGGAGGTTTGATAATTTTCTTTTCTTTAACATAACTTTCTACTGCCATTTTTGCCAGCGAAACGTAAGGATTCATAATATTTGTTTTATTCTTTCTGCTTCGGTTTCTACTACTTTGCCCTCGTATTCACCGCTATGGGCTGGTGTTCCTTTATAGATTGGTCTTTTTTGGTCTAAATGAAGATTAAAAATTAGCTTGTCGTCTTTTTCGCTAATATAAAGATGAAATCGAGGAAAGCCACTTCTTTCCAAGGGTCTGATAAATTGATTTTCTGTTTGAAAATAGTATCCAATTTTTCTCATTACGTTAACTATATTTTCCCCTGTATTTTTTATAAAGAATTTCATAGATTATTCATAGATTAAAATTTACTACGAGGTACCCAACGCCGAACGGTCCCTCATAAGACAGAATTTCCGGTTCCCAGTTAATTTTCGCTGTTTCTAAAATTCCCAAAAGAAAACAGAAAGAGCGCAAACCGCATTCGCCGGCCTCAGGATAAAGTTCATTTAATTTTAAAATTGTTTCAATATCTTTTTTCTTTAAAGCATCAATTAGGATTTTATCAAATTTTGGTCCATCAGAGTTAAAACCGTAAGGACCGTCGTCCCTCAAGCAGTGCGATAAATCGCCACTGGCTATGAGGGCAATTTTTAATTTTAAATTTTTAATTTTTAAACTATACAGTTTTTTTCCCTCTTCAAAATAAAATTTCGGAGGTTCTGATCCCATTAGATATGTTTTTATTTCTCCCTTGAAATCTTTAGCCAAGAAATAAAGAGGAACGTTGAAGCCCCAATCAGGATGAGGCGAGGAAACAACAATACAATCAGGATTTGTATCCTCTAATTTTTTCCCTAAATATTGCAAAGCATTAATTGTTTTTTTAATTTTTTCTTTATCCTCATCTGAACCTACCTCGGGCAGTAAAATGGGCGGATGAGGTGAAAAACAGGCAAAATTAATCATATATTTCCAAGATAAACATATTTTAGGCCGGCCTTTTTACCAATTTGTTCAGCTTTTCTAAGAGTTTCAATGGGCGTGTCAGGAATATTTTGGAGTCTCCAAGAGACAGCGCCAAAAAACCTTGAAATATGCCAAGGGGTTTCAGGACCAAGTCCTTTTTTAATAAAATTGGCAATTTTTTCAAAGTTTTCTTCGGAATCATTGAGAGTTGGAATAACCAAAGTTGTTATTTCCAGCCAGATTTTATTTTTCTTTAGCCGTTTTAGGGTATCCAAGACAGGCTGCAACATAGCGCCGCAATATTTTTTATAAAATTCGTCAGAAAAACTTTTTAAATCAATATTAGTAGCATCCAAATAGGGAGAAATTAAATTAAATAATTCTTTTGACCAAAAGCCATTACTAACCCAGATGTTTTTTAAGCCAGCTTTTTTGGATAATTTCATTGTGTCTAATGCATACTCTGAATAGACCGCTGGTTCTGTATAAGTATAAGAAATACTTGGCAATTTGTTTTCCAAAGCGATTTTAACGATTTCTTCTGGCGAAATTTCTTCGCCCTCAATTCTTTTTGCTTGGGAAATTTGCCAATTCTGGCAATTCCAGCAAGCGAAGTTGCAACCAACCGTTGCTATTGATAAAGAATAAGTGCCAGGCAGAAAATGATAAAGCGGTTTTTTCTCAATCGGATCAATATTTACAGCGCAGGCCTTTCCATAAACCAAAGAATAAAGCTTGCCATTTTGATTTTCCCTAACTCCACAGGTTCCTCTTTTTCCATCTTCAATAACACAATAATGGCTACAATTTTGACACTGGGTTTTCTTACCCGTTAATTTTTTATACAAATACGCCTCTTTCATTATTTTAATTTTAACTGTTTTTATGGTAAAATTCAATTAGTATGCGACAAAGACACAGAATTTTTATTGCTATAAATTTACCAGAGGAAGTAAAAAAGAAACTGGCAGAATATCAAAGAAAATGGCCGGAGCTACCGGTTAGATGGACAAGCCCAAAAAATATCCATATTACTTTGGTTTTTTTAGGTTATCTTTCAAATGAGGAGTTAGTGGAGATTTGTAAAGTTGCAAAAGAAGTTGCCTCAAAAAATACTTCTTTTGATATTAATTTAACTAAAATCTGTTATGGTCCCCAAGACAAAAAACCCCCGAGGATGGTTTGGGCAATAGGGGAGAAGTCAGATGAATTTACTGCCTTGAAAAAGGAGTTAGATAAATCTTTGGCTGTTTCAGAAAACAGGGAATTTTCTCCTCATATTACTTTGGGAAGAATCAGGCAGTGGGAATGGCAGAGAATTGAACCAGAAGATAGGCCGGAAGTTGAAGAAGATATAAATCTAAATTTTTTAGTAGAATCAGTTGAAATAATGGAAAGCGTATTAAAGAGGGGAGGAGCAGAATATAATATTATTGAATCAATTAATTTAGCATGAAAATTCATTTTATTGGTATCGGCGGCATAGGGACAAGCGCTCTTGCTCAATATTATTTAGCAAAAGGCCACGATGTAAGTGGTTCAGATTTGGTTTCTTCCGAAATTACAGATTTTTTAGAGAAAAAAGGAGTTAAGCTCCTTAAACAAATTCCAAAAGATGTTGAATTAGTGATTTATAGCCCGGCAGTATCAAATCCACCTGCCGGAGCAAAAAGTTATCCTGAGTTCTTGGGCGAACTAACTAAAAAATATTTCACGATTGCTGTCTCTGGAACTCATGGAAAAAGTACCACTACTGCGATGATTGCTTTGATTTTAATAAAAGCCGGATTTGACCCAACAGTGATTATCGGCACAAAGCTTAAAGAATTCGGCAACAGTAATTTTAGAATGGGGGAGAGTAAATATCTTGTTATTGAAGCAGACGAATGGCAGGCATCTTTTTTAAATTATTGGCCGAAAATTATTGTTTTAACCAATCTTGAAAGGGAGCACCTGGATTATTATAAGAACCTGAATCATGTTTTAAGGACTTTTAGAGAATATATTAAGCACTTACCAGAAAATGGAGTTTTGGTAGCAAATGACGATGATAAAAATATTAATAAAATTTTCAATTTTCAATTTTCAATTTTCAATAAATTTTCAATAAAACAAAAAGAGGCAAAGAAATTAAGAAAGATTTTAAAAGTGCCAGGAGAACATAATGTTTATAATGCTCTAGCTGCTTTAACCGCGGCAAGAGCATTAAAGATTCCGGATAAAATTTCTTTCAGAGCGTTATCTGAATATAGGGGCGCTTGGCGGAGGTTTGAGGAAAAAGAATTAAGAATTAAAAATTTAAAATTAAAA
The DNA here is from genome assembly GCA_002774555.1 of Candidatus Nealsonbacteria bacterium CG08_land_8_20_14_0_20_36_22. Classification (GTDB taxonomy): domain Bacteria; phylum Patescibacteriota; class Minisyncoccia; order Minisyncoccales; family GWA2-38-27; genus PEYC01. Next base: position 1,484 of record PEYC01000009.1, on the reverse strand, counting down.
ATTATTAGTGATTATGCTCATCACCCAACAGAAATTAAAGCGACCTTGAAAGCCGCCAGAGAAAAATTTCCCGACAAAATAATATGGTGTCTTTTTCAGCCCCATCAATATCAAAGAACTTTTTATTTATTTGATGATTTTGTTAAAGTTTTTTCAGGGGCATCGGTTGACAGATTGATAATTACTAATATATATGACGTAGCAGGAAGAGAAAAAAAAGAAATAAAAAAGAAAATAAGTTCAAAAAAATTAATTAAAAAAATCAACAAACCTTGGGCAATATTTTTGCCAAAAGAGAAAATAAAAAATTATTTTATAAATAATTTAAAGGGTGGGGAAGTGGTGATGATTATGGGGGCAGGGGATATTTACAAACTTTTTTACGAGCTTTGAGTTTTCCACAGGGCAAGGATGTTTGGGTATGTTATTATAATATAAAAAGGTCGGGGTTTATCTTAACCCTGTTAAATAGTGCCGAAGGCAATTTAACAGGGTAAATATAAATAAGTTAATTAAAATAATATGGTTGTAATAGATTGGTTTGATATAACAGCTAGTGCTTTAGAAAATCTTTGGCTCGGATTTATTAGTTTTATCCCAAGGCTCATTGGAGCAATTATTGTTTTTCTGATTGGCTGGTTAATTTCAGTAGCCATAGGGAAACTGGTTGCCGAAGTTTTAAAAAGATTGAAATTTAACCGGATTTTTGAGAAAGGCGGTTGGGAGAAGGCCTTAGAAAAGGCAGAGATTAAGGTGGATGCTTCAGCTTTCATTGGAGCCATTATTAAATGGGTCTTATTGATTGTTTTTTTAGCAGCAGCAGTAGAGGTTTTAGGATTTGAACAACTGACCAGTTTTTTAACTTTGAAAGTTTTGCCTTTTTTGCCGAATGTGATTGTGGCGGCATTTATTTTTGTGGTAGCAGTTATTATTGCTGATATCTTAGAGAAGGTTGTTCGGGCAGCTGTTGAGGGAGCAAAAGTCGGTTATGGACAGATAGTTGGAGTAATTGTTAAGTGGTCAATTTGGGTTTTCGCGATTTTTACTATTTTACTTCAATTAGGAATAGCTCCGGATTTGGTTAAGGTTATCATCCAAGGGGTAATAGCGTTAATTGTAATAGCTGGCGGTATTGCTTTTGGTTTGGGTGGTAAAGAAGTTGCATCTCAAATCTTGCAGGACTTGAGGAATAAACTAAGAGGGTAATTTTTAACTTTACCCTGTTAAATAGTTGCAGAGCAAATTTAACAGGGTTTATATTAAGAGATTAAGTTAACCAAGGGGGGGGTTGACAACCTTTTTTATTTTGCTAAAATTAAGAAAGATATGATAGTAAGAAGAATAATTGTGGATAACTTTTTAAAAGGAAGCGGTTAATTTTCTGAATTTTTATTATGGTTGTTGAAAAACCGCTTTTAAAAGCGGTTTTTCAGTGGGGAAAGCTTTTTGAAAATTAAATATTGCAGGCATTGATTGTTAGCCAA
>PEYC01000045.1 GCA_002774555.1 Candidatus Nealsonbacteria bacterium CG08_land_8_20_14_0_20_36_22 | reverse complement strand
TTGGAAAAATTAAATATTAATTTGCCTTCAGTGATTGAAAAAGTTGAGAAAGAGGAAGAGAAGATTATAAAAGTTGAGAAAGAGGAAGAGAAGATTATAAAAGTGGTGGAAGAGACCTCTCCTGCCGTGGTTAGTATTGTTATTTCCAAAGACGTTCCAATTCTTGAAAAGTATTATGAGGTTGATCCTTTTTTTGGTTTCCCAACACCGCAATATCGTCAAAAAGGAACTGAAAAACAGGAAATTGGAGGAGGAACAGGATTTATTATTTCTCAAGACGGACTGATTTTAACCAATAAGCATGTGATTTTGGAAGAGGGCGCGGGCTATACGGTTTTTACTAATGATGGAAGGAAATTTTCAGCCAAGGTTTTAGCCAGAGACCCTTTCCAGGATTTAGCCATAATAAAAATTGAACAAAATAAAATGGAGCCGTTTCCAATTGTGAAATTAGGTGACTCAGACAATTTGAAGAGCGGCCAGACCGTAATTGCTATTGGCAACGCTCTTGGAGAATTCCGGAATACGGTCTCTACTGGAGTGGTTTCTGGGCTAGGTAGGAAAATTACAGCTTCGGGCGGTGATTTTGTAGAAACCCTGGAAGATGTTATTCAGACCGATGCTGCTATTAATAAAGGAAATTCAGGAGGACCCCTTTTAAATCTAAAAGGCGAGGTAATTGGTATAAACACAGCAATGGTTATTGGAGCCCAAAGCATTGGTTTTGCTGTGCCTATCAATAAAGCCAAAAAGGCCATAGAACAAGTTAGAGAAATAGGGAAAATTGTCTATCCTTTTTTAGGGGTTCGCTATATTTTGGTTAACGAAAAAGTGCAAGCAGAATATAATTTAGCAATAGACCACGGAGCTTTTATTATTAGAGGAGAAAGCGGAGAATCAGCTATCTGGCCGGGTTCAGCTGCTGAGAAAGCCGGATTAAAAGAAAAGGACATTGTTTTAGAATTTAATGGCGGAAAAATTACCATTGATAATTCTTTAGCAAAGCTCATTACCAAATATAATCCCGGAGATAAGGTTAAATTAAAGATCTTAAGAGGGGAGAAAGAATTTGAGGTTGAAGTTGTTTTGGACGAGAAAAGCGAATAAAAACTTGACAAACTTTTCCTGATGATGTAGCCTGAAATTAGATCTTTTAAATTTTTTAAAATAAGTAAAGAAAATGCTTGGAAAGGAACGTGGATTATGAGTGCTGAAAATAATATTAAAGATATTTTTGGAGAAATTGCCAATTTAGTGAAGGAAACCGGAGCAGTAGGGATGCCAGAAGTAGAGAGGTTTATTGAAAAGCAGAAGACAGATAAATTGCAAGAGTTGTTAGATTATTTTCGGGTCTGTGTTAAGTATCAGGCCTTTGACCTGGAAGCCACCCGGCGGGAAAACGAAGTTTTGAGAGAATTAATAAAGGCATCAAACCAATAAAGTTCCAAAGCCAAAATAAAGCTCCAAAGAATAATTTTTCTTTCGGGGCTTTTTTCTTGATTTTGGAGAATATTTATGGTAAGAAGAACTATATGAACGGTGCCAATTTTACCCACAAAGCCCAAGAGGCAATAATCAGGGCCCAGTCCCTTGCCCAGGAGCGGGGCCAGCGCCAGATTGATGCTTTGCATTTGCTTTTATCTTTGCTTTTTCAAGAGGAAAACGTTGTTTTGACATTGTTGAGAAAGTTGGGAGTTGATATTGAAACAATTAAAAAGAAAACAGAAAGCGCTTTAAATTCTCTTCCAACCATTGCTACGCCTTCAACTTTTGGCCAATTTTATTTAACTCAAGATATGGCAAAGGTCTTGGAAAGGGCCGGACAAGAAGCAATGAAAATGGGAGACGAGTTTATTTCAGTAGAACATTTGTTCTTAGCCCTACTTGATTCTCAAACCAAGGCCAAAGAGATTTTAGACAAAGTAACTTTGATGAGACCAGATGCAGGCAAGGGAACTAGTACTTTAGAGTTTGGCAGATTAGATTATGAGACCGTTTTAAAAAACTTGGCTGAGATTCGAGGCGGGGCGCGGATTACAGACCCGGAGCCGGAATCAAAATATCAGGTTGTGGAGAAATATGCCAGAAATTTGACTACCTTGGCTCGTCAAGGGAAATTAGATCCGGTAATCGGCAGAGACAATGAGATTCGTCGGTTAATGCAGGTTCTTTCAAGAAGAACAAAAAATAACCCGGTTTTAATTGGAGAAGCCGGGGTTGGCAAAACAGCGATTGTTGAGGGGTTGGCTCAACGGATTATTAAAGGGGACGTGCCAGAGTCATTAAGAGAAAAAGAAATCGTTGGTCTGGATTTGGGAGCTATAGTGGCTGGCACAAAGTATCGGGGGGAATTTGAAGACAGAATTAGGGCTTTGCTTAAAGAAATTAACCGGGCAGCTGGTCGGTATATTGTTTTTATTGACGAGCTTCATACTCTTGTTGGAGCCGGGGCAGCCGAAGGCGCCATGGATGCTTCAAATCTTTTAAAGCCGGCCTTGGCCAGGGGGGAGCTAAGAGCAATCGGAGCTACCACTTTGAAAGAGTATCAAAAATACATTGAAAAAGATGCGGCCTTGGAAAGAAGATTCCAACCAATTTATGTCCAGGAGCCGTCTATTGAAGATACGATAGCAATTTTAAGGGGGATTAAAGAAAAATACGAAGTTCATCATGGTTTAAGAATTGCCGATTCAGCCTTGGTAGCAGCTGCTAATTTATCTTCCCGTTATATTTCAGACAGATTTTTACCGGATAAGGCAGTGGATTTAATGGACGAGGCAATGTCAGCTCTGAGAATGGATATTGAATCAGAACCCGTTCAATTGGATGAGTGGAAGCGGGAAATCCAAAAATTAGAAATTGAAAAAGAGGCAATTAAAAAAGAGAAAGACAGCAAAAAAAGATTGACAGCCGTAAATCGAACCTTAGCTGATTTTCGGGAAAAAGCCAAGGCCTTTGAAATAAAATGGAAATCAGAGAAAGAGTTAATTCAGAAGATTAAGGGCCTAAAAAAAGAAATAGATGGTTTAACTTTCCAAGCCGAAATCGCTCAAAGAGAAGCTGATTTACAAAAAGTAGCTGAAATTAAATACGGAAAAATTCCGGAACTTTTAAAAGAAGTTAGAAAAACCGAAAAGGATTTGGTTAAAATTCAGAAAAACCAGCAGATTTTAAAAGAAGAGGTTTTTGAAGAGGATGTTGCCAAAGTGGTTTCTAAATGGACCGGGATTCCGGTTACCCGACTAATTGAAGAAGAGGCGAAGAAACTGGAAAAAATGGAAGAGATTATTACTAGCAGGGTTATTGGTCAGAAAGAGGCAATTGCAGCTATTTCCAACGCTATCCGGCGCTCCCGAGCCGGGATTTCAGAAGAGAATAGGCCATTGGGTTCATTTATGTTTTTGGGTCCTACCGGCGTAGGAAAAACCGAGACCGCCAAGGCCTTGGCTGAGTTTTTATTTAATGATGAAAATGCCTTGGTGCGGCTTGATATGTCAGAATATATGGAAAAGCATACTGTTTCCAAAATGATAGGTTCACCTCCGGGCTATGTCGGATATGAGGAAGGCGGTCAGTTAACAGATAAAATCAGGAGAAGGCCTTATAGCGTAGTTTTACTTGATGAAGTTGAAAAAGCCCATCCAGAGGTCTTTAATATTTTGCTTCAGATTTTAGAAGACGGTCGGCTTACAGACGCTAAAGGAAGAGTTGTTTTTTTCAAAAACTCTATCTTGATTATGACTTCAAATATTGGTTCAGAGTACATAGCCAGAATGGGTTCTTTAGGTTTTCTTGGTGAGAAAGAGGACTCAGAGAAAAAGTCCTTAAAAGAAAAAGTAATGGAGTCCCTTAAAGAGGACTTTCGGCCGGAATTTTTGAATAGAATTGACGAGATTATTATCTTTAATTATCTGGGCAGGTCAGAAATTAAAAAAATCGTTGAGCTTGAGTTAAAGAAGGTAATAAATAGGTTGTTCAGGAAAAGAATTAAAATTAAGTTTTCAGAAAAGGCAAAAAAACTTTTAGCCGAACAAGGATTTGACCATAATTTGGGAGCCAGGCCTTTAAAAAGAGTAATTCAGCGAAAAGTTCTTGACCCTTTGGCTTTAAAGATTGTCGGAGGCCAAATTCAGGAAGGAGAAGAGGTATTTGTTGATGCCGAAGATAGTAAAATTATCATCAGAACTTCATCCTCTGCCAAAATACAGAACAGGAAACCAGAAAAAGTTTTTGCTTAAAATTTGACATTAAATTTTTAAAGAGATATAATTCAATTATATGAAAGAGATTGCTCCAAAAATTGTCGTAAATCCAAAAGTTAGATTTGGAAAACCAGTTATTAAAGGAACTCGGATTACAGTCGAAGAAGTTTTGGGTTTTGTTACCGGAGGAATGGATTATGAAGAAATTGAAAAAGAGTATGGGATAAAAAAAGAGGATGTTGTAGCTGCAATAAATTATGCTGCCTCTTTTTTGAAAGGAGAAGTAATAAAACTTCCTAAATTAGTGAAAGTATGAACTTTTTTCTCGATGCTAACTCTTTTATTCTTCAAAGGAGGTTTTTAGTAAATACGGTAAGACCTGGCATGCGAGAGATGTGAATTTAAAAAGGGCTCCTGACGAAGAAATTTTTAATTTCACAGTGGAACAGAAGGCTATTTTAATAACCAGAGACTTAGAATTTGGAAATCCTCATCTTTATCCTCCAGATTCTCATCACGGGCTCATTATTATCAGGGTCCCTTTTTATTTTACTGCCGAACAAATAAATAAAACCTTAAAAGGATTTCTTTCTTTGATAAAAATTGCAGATTTAAAAGGTGTAATTACAGTAGTTGAGCCGGGAAAGATAAGAGTAAGAAAAGTAGAGAGAGAAAGGCGAGGAATAGGACATTTTTTTCTTCCAATTTTATTTATGCTAAAATAATAAAAGATTATTAATTAACCTAATAAAAAATCTGTGAACAAAAAAATATCTTCTCCGATAGCAATAATAATTATTCTTGTTTGTGCTGTTTTAGCAGGGATAATCGCCTGGCAATACAGGTTTATTCCTGAAATAGAAATTTCTTCCTTCACACCCTCAAAAAAACCGCCCAAAGACGAAACCGTTGGCTGGAAAACCTATAGGAATGAGGATTATGGGTTTGAGATAAAATACCCAGGCGATGTTGATTTTGATAGTATTGATTATACAGACCCCGCTGATTTAATAAGGCATAATATCAATCCAGAATATTCCGCAGGCAATCTTCTTCTAATTGCTGACTTTGATTTTACAGACACATCTACTCATTCATACAGCTTAACATGCGCTTCTTATGAAGTGGAGATTACAAAAATAGATTATTCAGATATTAATAATTGGATAGAAGATAGGCGCAAGAGAATTGAAACTCCAACTGAGTATGAAGGAATGACGATAAGTGGAAAATTAAGCTTGATAAAAGACATAGAAATTCAAGGAAAGGCGGCTAAAAGAATAACCATAGAAGGTGGCTTTCCTTATTTGACGGTCCAATTCGGGGTGATTAATAATGGTAAACTTTATACTCTTAATTACTTGGATATGTCTTCCTACGACCGTCAATGTTTTAAAGAAGGCGTGGAGGTAGGAGAAAATAAATATAAAGACATTTTCGACAATTTAATCTCCACTTTTAGGTTTTTGGAGTAGTAAAAAATTGACACAAGGTAATAAATTTATTAAGATAAATTATATGAAGAAGACATTAAGATACAATGTGATTTTTCGTCCAGAACCAGAAGGAGGTTTTACCGTAATCGTTCCTAGTTTACCGGGTTGTGTTACTTATGGAAGAAATTTAACAGAAGCCAAAAAAATGGCTATCGATGCAATTAAAGGATATACTGCTTCTTTAAAAAAACATAAAGAGCCGATTCCTACTGACGAAGAAGATTTTTTTACTTCAATTGAAGTAAAAAAAACTCTCGTTCATGCCTAAATTACCCAGCATTACTTCTAGGAAGTTAATAAAGATTTTGAAATCTTTGGGCTTTCAATTAGATCATTCTACTGGAAGCCATTTTATTTTCTATAATCCTAAAACTAAGAAAAGGGCAGTAGTTCCATTTCATACTAAAGATTTACCAAAAGGGACAATAATGAGCATTTTAAAAGAAGCAAGCATTAATAGAAAAGAATTTGAAGACCTGTTAAGATAATAATAAGTTAAATTCTTGAATCTAACCCTTTGTTTAAGATGTTAAAAAATATTTTAAAGATTCTTATTATTTTTCTTTTTGGGATGGCTGGCGGGATTTTTGCCGGTCAGATTCTTTGGCCTTATTATATAGAAAGGCCCTTGGCCCCGGTTATAGAAAAAAAAGAAATTATTATTCAAGAAAACACTGTCCTTCAGGAGGCAGTTAAAAAAGTTGAAAAATCAGTGGTAGGCATAAGAATAAAAACAGCCGGAGGGAAAATTATTACTGGTTCGGGAATAATTGTTACCACTGATGGTTTAATAGTTACTCTTTCGGAACTTCTTCCCAAAGCCGGGGATTTCGCCTTTTTTATTGATGGAAAAACTGTTGTTGAGTATCAAATTTTGAAGAGGGACCAAAAAACAAACCTGGTCTTATTGAAGGTGAAAGCGGAAAAGGATGATTTGCAGACCAGCGGTTTTGCTCCTTTTGAAGAAATCAAATTAGGCGAAAGGGTTTTTTTAATGGGAGTGATTTTTCCTGAGTCAGAACCTATTAAAATGGTAAATGAGGGAATTGTGAAATATCTGACAGAGGACTATATCAGGACAAATATTTTTGAAAATAATACTTTAACCGGAAGCCCTTTATTTAATATCAAAGGCGAGTTGTTGGGATTAAACATCATTGACTCCCAGGGCCGGGTTACGGCTATCCCCATTACCCAAATCCGCCAATTCATCGGGCTTTAATAAATATATTTATCCACCAAAAGGCCGTTTTGGTCAAAGAGATAAATTGTATCGTGAAGAGGGTTGGCAATGTCTGATTTTATATAAAGATACCAGATATTTTGTAGGAAATCTTTATCTTGGTTATATTTTCTAAAACAGCCAGCATAATTGAAATTGTTGTTTAAATAAGAAACACACTCTGAATCAGGAGCTATTTTAAAATTACCGGAGTAATTGGGGATTTCACAGCTTGAAATCCGGAGGATAAACTCTTGGCATTCGGGATTGAGATGAGAAATTTCTTCCAATTTTGGTTTTGGGCAATAAGTATAAAAAGAGGGATAAAAGCTGTAATAGTTTGTTAGATATCCCAGACACTTATTGAGCTGGAAGTTTTTGTTCATTCCCAAGGGATTTGAGGCGCCAATTAAATATATTGTGCCATAATTCTCAATAATAATGTTATCAGGTTCAATATAGGACTGATATTTTTTAATTGCCTTAGGGATTATAACTTCTCTCGGACGTCCTTTGATTCTCCAGTTAGTGATATTGATTTTGTCACCCTGGCTTAAAGAATAGCTTAAAGTAACTAAAGACGGGGAATAAGAGCTTTTATTTCTTATTCCAGAAATTTTTACTTTTCCAAAATAAGGAGAAATGATTTGGACTTCTGAATTTTCTTTTTCTGTATTTTCTTTTTCTGTATTTTCGTTTGTTTGGACTGGAGAAGTTGGTTTATAAACCGAAGCTGTCCCCTTAGAGACAAGAGGATTTTCTGTTTGGGTTTTTTGGTTTTCTCCCGGCAATTTGAGAGAACCGGGAAACTCCTTGGTTAAGAACCGGTCTAAAAAAGAATAAACAGCAATTCCAATTAAAATAATTAAAATAATTAAAACAATAGTTGTGACTTTCATGGTTTTATAAAGATATACCATAAACAGACAAAAATGGCAAGAAAAAGCCGTCAACTTATTTATTTGACGGCTTTTGTTTTTTTCCTCTTTCTTTTTTTAAAAAGAAAGGTGCAGTCCCTAATTTTTCCCTGAGTTCCTTCTTTATTGTAGCTCCTGAAATTTAAACCGAAGTTTCTCTTGCTTTTATATAAAGAAATAACGAAATTCCAAGAACATCTCCATAAGTTATGCTTTTTTCCATCTTCGCATTTTACTCTGCCAAAATTTTCTTCTGATAATTCTTGGGCAATTACCATATTTGTATTGCTGTCCATTGGCTCCACAAACCAGACATATTCTTCCTTTTCTTTCTTTTCCATTTTTGGCTCCTTTTTAAAGATTATTTGGAAATAAAAGACCTACTGTTTTTATACTCCACATTTAAAAATTTGTAAAGGGGTTTTTTCTTAGGTGACAGTCACTTGTATTTGATTGATAAACTATGATATAATAATACGTTAAGACAGATCTTTAAAAATTTATTAAAAGAAAGGAGAAGAAAAGAATGGAACAAAAAATACTAGTCATAGGAAAGAAAAAGAGAGAAAGAGGGAGTCATAAACTCCGCGAGCTTTCAGTTTTAGAAAAAGAAAAAATTTACCAGCAGCACTTAGGATTAGTTGTTAATATTGCAAAAAGACATATTAATAGATCTCCAGGTTTTACTTTTGAAGATCTAATTTCGGAGGGCATTTTGGGACTGTTTAAAGCTGCAGAAAAATTCGACGTAAAAAGAGGTTTCAAATTCTCTACCTACGCAACTTGGTGGATAAGAGAGTCAATAGAGAGAGCTTT
>PEYC01000055.1 GCA_002774555.1 Candidatus Nealsonbacteria bacterium CG08_land_8_20_14_0_20_36_22 | reverse complement strand
CCTTTTTGGTTGCCTCAAGCTTCCTTGTGGCAATTTGGGGCAACTTGTAAAGGGTTGAAGTTATTTTAACATCTTAACATTTGAACATTTAAACATAAAAATAAGGAACCAAAAAACCCCTTTTTGGGAAAAGAGATTTTCTGGCGTGGACCCGGCGGGGCTCACACCCGCTTCATCAGGTGCTAACGCTGATATGTTATTATATACACTACGGGCCCGGATCCACAATCCTAATTTTAAAACAAAAAAGGCTCTTTTTCAAGAAACCCTTTTCGTAGCACCTGATTTTGGCTCGCAGTGCGAACCATATCAGCTTTATTCCAAATTAGCAAAATTATAATTGGCTGTCAAGAGTTAATAAACGTTAAAATGTTAGTATGTTAAAATGGTTTTATTATGTATTTCTGGGGTTTATTGCTATTATCGCGGTTTTGCTGATTATTTCGGTTTTACCGATTACCGGGAATATAAAGTTTATGACCGTGCAGTCCGGCTCAATGTCGCCGGCAATCAAGATGGGAAGTGTGGTAATGGTCAAACCAATTGATGATTATAAAATAGGGGATGTCATTACTTTTGGACAGCTCACCAAAACCAAATCGCCGACAACCCATCGGATTTATGACATTAAAGTGGTTGACAACACGCCGGTTTACGTTACCAAAGGCGACGCCAATAACGCGTCTGACCAGCGGGAAATTTCAAAAAGAGAAATTATCGGCAAAACGTTAATTTCCGTTCCTTATGCCGGTTTTGCCGTTGATGCTGCCAGAAAACCAATCGGCTTTATGCTGATAATTATTATTCCAGCCGGCCTGATTATTTTTGATGAAGCGAGAAAAATTTATGAGGAGGTCAAAAAGAGGAAAAAGAAAAAAGAAAACAAATAAGGGCTTTGAAATGGTGAAAAATTCAATTACAAAGATATTGGCGATTTTGGTAATCGTCGGCCTTAACTGGACCGGGCTTTTGGCTGTTGGCAGAACTTTTGGTTATTTTAACGATATAGAAAATTCGCCAGAAAATATTTACCAAGCCGGCACTTTAGATTTCTCAGCTAAAGGTCTGGGAGATTTTTCTCTTAATCTAAATCCAAATAATCAGGCGGTCAGGAATGTAATGGTTGGAAATGAAGGAAGTTTAGAGTTTAAGCATTTAGTAGAAGCAAGCGATCTTGAAGGAGACCTTTGCGATTATTTGAATATTATGGCTATGTTTGAGGGGGATGAAAAATACAATGGCAGTTTAGTCGGTCTTTCAAGCGAAATTGTAGAGGTTGCCGGTTTTACTCCAAATAAAAACTGGAACTTTAAGATTTCTTTTTCCGGAGATGAAAACGACACTTCAAGTTTAGACGGTAAGGCTTGCCAGTTTAATTTTTATTTCAAGGCCTGGCAGACAAATATGGACAAGTATAACGAGGGTTCTGGTTTTACTGATCAGGAAAAGGTGTTTACTCGTGTTAGTCTAAGAGTGCCTCACGCCTTGGCTCAAGATTACGTGGTTTTAAACGAATTTTTGCCAAATCCTCTTGGCGGTGACTGCGAACTGCAAGGATTAGCAGGGGAATGGATAGAGCTTTATAATAATCATTCGGATCAATCTTTTGATTTGTCTGGTTGGTATATTGAAGACGAAGCAAATCACCAAATTTTAATTACTGATGATAATACTTATAATAACTCTTCAGTTATCGGAGCTAAAGGGTCTGACAATGAGTGGCTGGTTGTTTTTATAGATGGCTGTATTTTGAATAATGATGGCGGCGATACAGTGAGTTTATATCATAACAGCGGCTCTTTGGTTGATTCTTATAGTTATATTGGTCCGGCTCCTGAAAATAAGTCCTATGCCCGTTATCCTGACGGGACCGGTCCTTGGTATGACCCTGTGCCAACGCCTGGAGGACCAAACAGGTTAGAGCCATTTGGAATTTCTGATTTATTTGCAATCAACGAAACATCAGGCCAGGAGGAAATCCCAGAGCCGATTCTTGAAACAGCCACTCCTTCTACAGAAGAAGTTATAGTTATAGAAGAGGAACCTCAGATTGAGAATCAAGAATCTGACGAGACTTTAATAAACGAGCCAGAAGAGCTTGAAGATGTCCCTCAGTCAGAGCCATTGAAAGAACCTGAGCCAGAGCCCGAGCCCGAGCCCGAGCAAACAGAGCTTCAAGTGGAACCAGAATTAGAGTTAGAACCCGAACAATCAATCGAAGAAGAAATTCTTATTAAAGAGCCAGCAATTGAAGAAGAGACGGTTATTGTGCCGGAGAATGATCCTTCTCCCGCAGAACCGCCCGCAGAACCGCCAGCAGAACCGCCGGCCGGAGCTCCGGCAGATGTTATCAGTGAATAAAAAAATGAAAAATAAATTAAAAACAATTTTAATAATCTCAATCGCTATTTTTAGCGCCGGGTTTTTATTGGTTTTACCGGCAAACGCTCAAGTTGATGGGTTGGTTGTTGAATATTGGACAGGGACAGAGTGGAAGCCTTTAGTAGGTCCTTTATTTGATGAAGCGAATTTTCTGCCTGGAGAAGGGATTATGCGTTGGGTGAAAGTAACAAACAACAGTGGTCAATCCCAACGAATCGCTGCCGAAGCCATAAATGTCAGCGATCCTAATCGGCTTGGCGATGCTTTAAATTTAGAGATTAAAGAAGGAGTAGCTCGCCTTTATAATGGTCCGCTTCCCCAATTTTTTAATGCAGGCGAAGTTTATCTTTCTGATTTAGGCGGAGGGAATCAAGCCCAATATGATTTTACTGTGACTTTTTATTCTGGAGCTAACAATGCCTTTCAAGGTAAAACTCTTGGTTTTGATATTCTAATCGGATTTCAAGGAACCGAAGGTGGTTTGACGCCTGGCGGCGGTGGTGGAGGCGGAGGTTTCTTGCCTTCTGGTTTGACTATTACAAACGAATCAACAGAGAAAATCGAAGCCACTGAGGTAATTATAACTTGGCTAACGAGTTATTCTTCCACCAGCCAAGTGATTTATGCTGCCGAGGGAGAAAATTATAGTTTTGATTTGACCAAATCTAATTATGGCTATCCTCATGCTTTTCCAGATCCAGAGGATTCCACAAAATTAATTTCTCACTCTGTAACTTTAACGGATTTAACTCCAGGGACAACATATTATTACCGTTGCGTTTCCCACGGGTCTTTGGCAGTAAGCACGGAACACAGTTTTACCACTTTAGGGGCAAGTATTGGCGAAGAGGAACCCTCCTACGCTCCTGAGGCAGCTACGGAGGGCAAGGAAGAACCCGCCTCCGCTCCCGGCGGAGTTACGGCGGGCAAGGAAGAGAAAGAAGAAACGGTGGGAGGACTTGAAAAACCGGAATTGGTTGAAGTTGGGGTTGAGGAACCAACTGGCTTAGGAAACTTTCTGGCAGCAGTTGGAGCGTTTCCTTTTAATCTTAAAGTAATTTTAATAATAATCGGGCTGATTTTGATAGGACTTTTGAGCTTGTGGTTAATTAAAAAGAAAAAAGAGAGAAAAGAAGGCAGTGTTTGAAAAAAAACAGAGACCCGGGTCTCTGTTTTTCTGTTAAATCTCTATTTTATAAACTTCTGAGTCGTTGAGAAGATAGATTGTTTTGCCGTCTTCGGAAATGGCGAGGTTTTTTAAATTGTCAAACTTTTCGCTCTGGAATTGCCTGACGATTGCTCCTGTTTTATCAATAATAATTACTCGTTTATTTACGGGCTCTAAAAGATAGAGATAGGGGAGATTTTTTTTGGTTTCTATTTTTGTGATATTCTCTGGAGAGGGAAAGAAGTCAGGTTTTAGAGTTTCCTGCCAGGAACCTCCGTAATAGCGGACAAGAGAGTTGTCTGAGTTTAAGAGCCATATTGAACCGTCAACAACCATTGCTTTTGGTTCGGCGCAGTGTTCGTCTGCTCCTTTCCAAATTGTGGGTTCAGCCCAATTCTCTGTCCCGAGATAAAGATATTTTATAATTCTGCAGGTTTTCTTTTCTAAGAAATAAAGATTGTGAAGATAGGATGCGGATAAATCAAAATTAAATTCAAATAGAGGAGGTTTAATAAGAGAACTGGAAAAGGAAAAGAATAAATTGGGGTCAGGGCTCGGCACAATTTCCGGATTTTCAATTTTCTCTAATTTGTTTAATTTTTCCAAATCTTCTATTTCAGTCAGAGATTTTTTAATTGCCTTCTCTTTTTTTTCGCCGGCCTCTTTAAAAATAAAAAAACCAAAAATAAGAACAGCGATTAAAGTAAAAATTAGAACCAATTTCTTTTTGGCATTTTTTTTGAGTTGAAATTTTTCTATTATGGTTCCAGATTTTTTAATGGGGATTTTTAGGTGGGGTAGTTTAATCTTGGGAAATTTAATTTTGGAAAGTTTAATCTTGGACAATATTTTTATCTTTACCCCGCACCATTTTTTGTCTATTTTGTTTGCCCGAACTATCTTCTTGAAAAATGGTGCGGGGTTTATTTTTTTATCTTCTGGTTTCACAACAGCTAAAAAGCAAATTCCAGAGACCTTTGCGCCCCCACCTTTTTGAAAAAGGTGGGGGGGGAGAATTTCCTTGATTTTTTTTGAGTCAACATTTTCTGATTGAGCGAGTTTAACAAGGAGATTTTGCTGTTGGAAGAATTCAAAAACATCTTTGGTCAAAACCAGAATCGCGTCATTTTCAATTAGTTTACCAGAAGCGATATTAAGAAAAATTTTTATTGGATAGGGTTCAATTTCCCGCAAATCAAGTTCTTTTCCAATGTCAATGAGCTGGCCTTTTCTCAAAAGTAAAATTTTAAGCTCGCCCGATTTAGTAAAAGTTAAACTGGAGTTACTTAAAGAAAGAACGGCGAAATTTAAATTTCCCAGCCAGCTGACATTGTCTTTTTTTATTTCTTGGTCTAAATACTCGTTTATTTTTTTTAGGCAATTAGAAAGGGCTTTTTCCGGCGATTTGGCAGAAAGAGTATAGTAGTTCTTTTTAATAACTCCAGCCACCTTGTCTAAAAATTTTAAATTCTGGGGCAGGGTATTTTGGAGTTCTCCTACCATATATAAACTGCCCAGTTTTTTTTCATAAACATTTTCCGGCTGAAAAACAAAACTGTCAAAAATTTCTTCTTCTTTGAGTTTAGGATTAAAATGGAGTTCAAAAATTTGCATAACAATTATATTTTTATTATAATATAGATGATTAAGATGGGCAATTAGCTCAGCGGCAGAGCACTGCATTCACATTGCAGGGGTCGTAGGTTCAAATCCTGCATTGCCCACAAAAAAGCTCAGGTTTTTCACTGAGCTTTTTGATTGTTTTTGTTATCTTCCTTTATTTCTTTTATTTCTTCCAGTTCAGAGTATTTTTGATAATAAATTTTCAGGGCTGCGCAGCCGAAAATATTAGTTATTATTAACCCTAGAGCAATTAAATAAATTGAGTACTGGATAACAGGTAATTTAAAATCTCTCTCTATGGCTATAGAAAAAAGCCAAATTAGTACCACCGGAAATATACTGGAGGCCTTGTATTTAGCCGGAACATTGGTGTGAATTTGGATTTTATTATGAGCAAATAAAATCCACCAGGCAACAAACAATATAGATTCGGTAAAAACCAGCAGAATCATTAGGGCTAAAATAAAATTAACCAGATCAGCTGATAGATTCGTTGCCGCCAAGCGATATTGCCAACTTAAGACAACTAAACTGGGCACAACGAAAATTTTATCTCCTAATTGGTCAAGAGCAGCTCCAAAAGGACTTACCAGGTTTCGTTTTCTGGCTATTTTTCCGTCAAAGAAATCGGTTAAAACCACAGCTATGCCTATTATTATCATTTTCCAAAGCTGTTCAGGGTTGCGGATAGCGATTATTAAAATATAAATAGTTCCGAATAATCTTAAGAAGGTAACAAGGTTAGCCAAATTTTCAAAGACCCATTTTTTTATATCTTCATCTTTTTTTTCTTTCTGACATTCCATTTTGTTCTCCTTTCAAAGAGCTATTTGAGCTATTTTTGTTTTCTACGAGATATTGTATAATATAATAATGAACATATTTTTGCAAGCCCCGTTAGAGATTCCAGGGGCAGAAAAAAAACATAAGAAAAAGGTATCTCTAACGGGGCAAGCCCTAATTTGGCAGTTTTGGGATGTTCCAAAAGAGATTTTGAAGGGCTGGAGAAACTTTCTCGTTTTTAATTTAAATTATTTCTCCTTGCCCATTCTCTTGAAAACATTTTTTTCCCATTGGCGCAGATATCGTTATTCTTACAGAAAGACATTTGAGCTCTGGGAAAACATTGAGATTTCTGTTTTTAATATAATGTCCCGGATTATTGGCGCAATCCTGCGGACTTTTTTAATAATCTTAGGATTAATAATAGAGGTTTTGATAATTCTGATAGGAGCAATAGTATTTCTTAGCTGGTTTTTGCTGCCAGTTTTATTATTGGCCGGATTATTATTCGGTTTAAAACTATGTTTGATTTAAAAAAAGCAAGAATTTATCAAGCAGTGAAATGGGAGCCATTTTTTAAATTAGCCGCTTTTTTTAAAAAACCGTCCTTTGTTTTATTTATTGTGGTTTCCTTGGTTTTTCTCTATGGTTTTGTTCCGTCAAATTTTTCCAAAGAGACCAATAAAACTCTTTTGGGGCTTTCTCTAATTTCTCTTGTCTTGTTTTTTGGTTTCTGTCTCAAAGAAAGTTTTTTTGAGCAAAAATTAAAAAAGCCAAAAATTAATCCAGACGAGGAAAACCTAGCTGAATTTTTGAGCTTTGAGGTGGCTAAGGCGGCGTCTTCAAAACATCTTTTTTATTCTCTTTTGAAGGATAACCCGAAATTAAACTTTATATTTTCTCGGCTTCTTTTGGATTTCAAGGAAGTTAAAAAAGAAATAAAAAATTCTCCATCCCTTAATTCAGCAAGTTTCCCAGAAGTAATCTTTGAATCTTTAAAAATAGCTCAGAAAAAAAATCACTTGAGAATTGAGCTGGGCGATGCTCTTTCTGCTTTGGCAAAAACAGACCTGACTTTTAGAAGAATTTTGGTGGCAAACAATCTAAAAGCAGAAGATATTGAAAATTTAACTTTATGGTTAGAAAGCATTGAAGAAAAAATTAAACAGAGAAAAAGATTTTGGGAATATGAAAACTTGGCAAAAAGGGGAACTTTGGCTAAAAACTGGACAGCCGGCTATACCATAACCTTAGACAAATATTCTTTTGACTTAACTGACTCAATTAGAAAGAAGGATTTGGAGTTTATTGGTCATCAAGAAGCAATGGGACTTATGGAAAGAACTTTGGCTTTAGGAGAAATAAATAATGTTTTGCTAATGGGAGAATCGGGCTCTGGCAGGAGGAGTATGATTTATGCTTTGGTTCAAAAAAGTATTTTAGGGAAAAGTTTGCCGGAGTTGAACTATAAAAGAGTGGTTGAATTGGACATGTCAGCTTTATTGGCCAAACTTGAAAGTTCAGAAGAAGTTGAGAGCGTTTTGGATAGAATTTTCCAGGAAGTGCTTTCTGCCGGCAATATTATTTTACTGATTGACGAATTCCATAATTATATTGGTCAGGGAGCCAGACCAGGAGTAATTGATATTTCCGGAATTATTAGCCCCTATTTGCGGCTTTCTCAATTTCAAATCATTGCCATCACCACTTACGAAGGCCTTCACAGATATATTGAAAAAAATTCTTCTATTTTATCCCTTTTTGAAAAAGTGGAGGTCTCTGGAATTTCTAAAGAAGAAACCTTGACGCTTTTGGAATATTTAACTTTTGTTTTAGAGAAAAAACATAAAGTTTTTATATCCTATCCGGCTTTAAGCCAGATAATTTCTTTAACCGGTCGTTATTTTCCCTCTTTCCCTTTTCCGGAAAAAGCCATAGATGTTTTGGACGCAGCAGCGGTTTATGTTGCCAGTTTAAAGAAAGAAAAGGTAGTTTTGCCCAAACATATTGCCAGAATTGTTACCGAGAAAACCGAAATTCCGGTAGGCGAGCTCGCAGCCAAAGAAAGGGAAGCGCTGCTTAATCTGGAGGATTTAATTCATCAAAGAATTATCAATCAGGAAGAAGCTGTTAGAGAGGTCTCCACCGCTCTTCGGAGAGCTAGGTCCGACATAACCATTCGTAAAGGTCCGATGGGATGTTTTCTGTTTTTGGGTCCAACTGGCGTAGGGAAAACAGAGACCTCAAAGGCCTTGGCTGAAAATTATTTTGGTTCAGAAGATAAAATGATTCGCTTAGATATGTCAGAATTCCAGGATATTAAAGACATACCCCGGCTGATTGGTTCGGAAAAAGAAACAGGTCTTTTAACTTCTTCGGTTAGAGAAAGCCCCTTTTCTTTGATTCTTTTAGACGAGATTGAAAAAGCTCATCCCAATATCTTGAATTTATTTTTGCAGGTTTTAGACGAAGGTCATTTGACAGACGGTTTTGGCAGAAAGATTAATTTTAAAAATACCATAATTATTGCTACTTCAAACGCCGGTTACCAAGTAATTTTAGAGGCGTTAAAAAAGAAAACCGATTGGTTAAAGGTAAAACAACAGCTTTTAGATGAGCTTTTTGAAAAAGCGATATTCCGACCGGAATTCATTAACCGTTTTGATGCGATGGTTGTTTTTCAACCCTTAAGCAAGGAAAATCTTTTAGAGATTGCCGAGTTGATGTTGTCTGGGATAAAAAAGAATCTTGAGGAAAAGGGCATTGAATTTGTAATTACCAAGGAACTCAAAGAGAAAATAGTTGAGTTGGGTTATAATCCTACTTTTGGCGCAAGAGAGATGAGAAGAGTTATTCAGGATAAAGTGGAAAATGTTTTGGCCGAGGCTCTGTTGTCTGGCGAAGTAAAAAGAGGCCAAAGAATAGGGATTGACCCAACAGAATTTAAACTAATAATTAATTCTTAATTTATCCACACTTTTTCTCTTGACAGGCATATCATATATGATATATAGTGGAAATACAGAATACAAAGTAAAATTCTATAAGGATATTAAAAAAAATAAAAGCCTGGTTTTGGATTATATCGAAAAATTAAGAGATAAAGAACAGTCAAAGATTTTTAAATATATTGAATTCTAAAGAGCAGAAGAAAACTATCAAAATGTTTTAAGAAATCCAAAAATATATGAGTAAAAGAAAAAAAATCCAAAAAGCAGTTGATTTTCAAGATTATTTATCTGAGAAATTAAAAAATCCTGAATTCAAAAAGTATTATAATGAATATGGTAAACAATTAGAAATTGCTTACCAGATTTTGCAACTACGTAAACAGAAGAGAATGTCCCAGAAAGAATTAGCAAAGAAGATTGGTACCAAACAAAGTAATATAGCCCGGATAGAAGCAGGGGAACAAAATTTCACCACTGATACTCTTCAAAAAATAGCCAATGCTTTTGACCGAGAACTTAAAATTGACTTTGTGAAATAAGAATTATTTATCTTTTTAGAAATAAAACAGGCCGGGGAGAGCTTTCTCCTCGGTCTATTGACAGAAATAAGTAATAGGTGTATACTGTAAGTAGCTGTTTTAAACTAAATAATAAACGAATAGATATTGAAAGGGGTAAGAAATGTTTTCGATATGGTATGGTGTGAATGTATTTGCGTTTGCTACAATTATATCTTTTCTTGAAATCCAAATTGAAGGGAAAGACGGTTGGGCTAAAAACCTTCCCTGCTGGCGGGCCAATAAAGAATGGCTGATAACTAAGATTTATTCTTGGTTTCAGGGCGGAAAAGAAGTAACTGGTTATCACCTTGCTTTAAATACGTTAGAGTTTGCTATTTTCCACTTTCCATTTTTTGTAGGAGTAAGCTGGAACATAGTAAAAGAGCTGCAAATACTCTCTTGCCTGCCTCTATTTTGGACCTTCCAAGACCTCACCTGGTTTGTTTGGAATCCATTTTATGGCTTAAAAAAATTTAATTCTCAAGCCATTCAATGGCATCAAAAATGGACAGGACCTGTTCCGACAGATTATTTAATCGGCGTTGCGTTTTCAGGAATTTTTGTCCTTGTCGCAATGATTTTTGCAGGTTCAAAGGTCTTTCTTTGGTGGATTACAATTTTAAGTATATTAATAGCTTTAACACTGATTAGCTGTATTGTTCAGCTAATAAAAAGTCGGAAATGAAATCCGACTTTTTAATTACGGCCGCAGAGAAAATAGGTGTGAAAAAAGTGTGGATAAATTAGTGTTGACGAAGACATATCAAGTGGGGTATAAAGGAAGTGTAATGGATAATTGTGGATAACTATGGGATAACTATGGAAAGTGGGGGAAAACTGGGAAGATTTAGAAATTAGAAATTTGAATTATTATGCTTATTGGTCAATACGAACATACAATTGACAGTAAAAAACGGTTAGCCCTTCCTGTTAAGTTTAGGGGAGAACTCGGCGATAAATTGATAATAACCCGTGGCATAGAAAATTGTCTTGTTGTTTACACGGAAAAAGAATGGAGAGTAATATCGGAAAAATTAAGCAATTTGCCAATAAGCCAAACCG
>PEYC01000008.1 GCA_002774555.1 Candidatus Nealsonbacteria bacterium CG08_land_8_20_14_0_20_36_22 | reverse complement strand
CATTAACAAAACCGGCGTCTTAAAATTTAAGACAACTCGAGTTGGCAAAGATACGATGTTGGCCCAAATAATAAAAATAGTTGAGGAAGCAATGGGTTCTAAAACGCCAATCCAGCTTTTAGCCGATAAAGTTTCTTTTTATTTTGTTCCATCCGTGATTGGTATTGCCATTTTGTCTTTTGCTATTTGGCTTGTATTAGGCCAACCACTTGCTTTTGCCTTACCAGTTTTTGTGGCTGTTTTAATTATCGCCTGCCCCTGTGCTTTAGGTTTAGCCACGCCGACCGCTGTAATGATGGGAACGGGTTTAGCGGCAAAAAATGGCATTTTAATCAAAAGCGGCAAGGCTTTGGAAATTGCCAGAGATGTAAATATTATTATCTTTGATAAAACAGGGACGCTAACTAAAGGAGAACCCAGCGTTACAGACATTATTAAAGTTAAAAATGAGATTGGCGAAAATTCTATTTTGCAAATCGCCGCGTCAGTGGAAAAAAATTCCGAGCATCCTTTGGCGCAAGCGATTATCAATAAGGCCAAAGAAGAAAAGATTAATTTTTCAGAAGTTAAAAATTTCCAAGCCATACCCGGCCATGGCGTTTCAGCTGATTTGGAAAATAAAAAAATACTTTTTGGAACAAGAAAACTAATGACTGGCAATCAAATTGACCCGAGTTTGGTAGAAGAAAAAATGATTGTTTTAGAAAATCAAGGTAAAACAGCAATGATTTTGGCACAGAACAAAGATATCATTGGCATTATTGCGGTGGCCGATACTCTTAAGGATTATTCAAAAGAAGCGGTTGAGATGCTTCATAAAATGGGAAAAGGGGTTGCGATAATTACAGGAGATAATAAAAGAGTTGGGCAAGCTATTGCGAAACTCGTTGGCATAGATAGGGTTTTAGCAGAGGTGTTGCCGCAAGAAAAATCAGCCGAAATTAAAAAACTGCAGGGGGAGGGAAACATTGTTGCGATGGTTGGCGACGGAATTAATGATGCTCCGGCCTTGGCTCAATCTGATTTGGGCATTGCCTTGGGTTCTGGCACAGACATAGCGATGGAAACCGGGGAAATAGTTTTAATTAAAGATGATTTAAGAGACGTGGTAACGGCAATTGACCTGAGTAAATATACCTTATACAAAATCAAACAAAATCTTTTTTGGGCCTTCTTTTATAATATTATCGGTATCCCTGTGGCAGCCGGAATTTTATATCCCCTTACCGGCTGGCTTTTAAATCCGGCAATTGCCGCCGCAGCTATGGCATTTTCATCGGTTAGTGTTGTTTCCAACGCTCTTTTAATGAAAAGGTACAAACCTCGCCTTTTTTGATATAGTAGAATATATGTAGAATATATGAGAAAGCCAGTAAAAAAAGGAATAATTATAGCTTTCGGCGAGCTGTTTTTGAAATCAGAAGGGGTGAGAAAACTTTTTGCGGAAAGATTGGTTAGGAATCTTTACTTTTTTCTTAAAAAAGGGGGAGCCCATTTTAAAATCCATTTTTTCAGGGAGAGAATTTTTATAGAAACCAATCAAACTATTAAAGCCAAAAAAATAATAAAGAAGGTTTTCGGCATCGCCTGGTTTGCAGAAAATTTTTGGTTTTCTGATATAAATCAGCTTATACGTTTTGTGGGCGGGAATTATCCGGACTGGATAAAGAAAAATGAGACATTTGCCATAAGGGTGAAAAAGGATAGAAAAATTATTGATAAAATAGCCAAGAATATAAATAGAAAAGTTGATTTAACAAAGCCGGACAAAGAACTTTTTATTGAAAATAGGAATAATAACTGGTTTTTATATTTTAAGAAAATAAAAGGGGCTGGCGGACTGCCCCTTGGAAGCAGCGGCAAGGTTTTAACTTTAATGTCGGGCGGAATTGATTCGCCAGTTGCGGCTTTTTTTACCGCAAAAAGAGGAGCAGAAAATATCTGGCTTCATTTTCATAGTTTTCCCTTGGTTTCTAATGCCAGCATTGAAAAAGTAAAAGAGCTGGCAAAAGTTTTTTTAGAATATCAGCCCCATCTTAAAATTTATTTTATTCCTTTCCAAAAAGCCCAAATGGAAATTAAAGCAAAGACGCCGGCTAAATATAGAATTTTGCTTTATCGGCGGCTAATGTTTAAAATCGCTCAAAAAATTGCCGAGAAAGAAAACTGTCAGGCATTAGTTACAGGTGAAAGTTTAGGCCAGGTCAGTTCTCAAACCTTACCTAATATTAAAATTATTGAGGAAATAGTAAAAATTCCTGTTTTGAGACCATTGATTGGTTTTGATAAAGAGGAGATAATTAAATTGGCTAAAAAAATGGGAACCTTTGAAATTTCAATAAAGCCCCAAGAAGATTGTTGCACTTTATTTGTTTCAAAACACCAAACAGCCCAAGGAGACCTTAAAAAAGCAAAAGAGCTTGAAAAGAAAATAAATACAAGTAGAATAATTAAGGAAGCCCTAAGAGGGGTTGACTGGCAGTTTTGATTAATTTAAGGTAGAATATATTAATATTTTAAGAGAATTTAAAATTCTCAATCTAAAGGTCGATTTAAACGACAAATAAAAAAAATTTATTATGACTCAAGGATATTGCGTTAAATGCAAAAAGAAACAGGAAATGAAGAACGAGAAAGAGGTAACTTTCAAGGCAAAAGGCGGAAAGAAGAGAAACGCTATGAGCGGCACTTGCCCGAAATGCGGTACCAAGATGTTCAGGATTTTGCCTTCAAAAAAGTAGCTCTTGGAAGGATAGAATAAATAACCCAAGGCCGGTTAAAGAGCTTTGGGTTATTTAGTTTACCCCGTTAGAGGTTAACGGGTCAAAGAAAAAATATAAAGCAAATAAACCTCTAACGGGGTTTAAAAAATGAAGAGAATAATTAAGTTTATTTTAAGCATTCTTGTTTTTTTGAACATTATTGCTTGGACAACGGTTTTCCATTTAAGCCAGCCAAGGGTTTTAAAAGTGGTGTTTTTTGATGTTGGACAGGGAGATAGTATTTTTATTGAGACGCCTCAGAGACTTCAGGTTTTGATTGATGGTGGACCTGATTTAACTGTTTTGGAAAAACTGGCAAAAGAAATGCCTTTTTATGATAGAACGATTGATTTGCTTATTTTGAGCCATCCGGAAAAAGACCATTTATTTGGCTTACTTGAGGTTTTAAAGAGATATAAAGTAAAAAATATTTTATGGACAGGGATAATTAGGAATAC
>PEYC01000022.1 GCA_002774555.1 Candidatus Nealsonbacteria bacterium CG08_land_8_20_14_0_20_36_22 | reverse complement strand
CTTTTCCAATAAAATAGAAAAGCGACCATCTTGAGGTCGGTCGCTTACGTTTAATTTAAGTTCAGAAAGAAGCTTGATTCGGGAAACCAAGGATTGATGGGTTTTTAAATCAAAAAATAAAACATCTTGCAAAAGCCCGTCAATTCTGATTCTTAATTTTGCTTGTTCTTCTTCAGGTTCAATATGAATATCAGAGGCATCAAGGTTTATAGACCCTGCTAAAATAATTTCTAATAATTCACTTGTGCTTTTTTTCAAAGAATTCTTAATTTTCTTTTTAAAATTAGGAACACCTTCAATTTTTAGCTGAGTAATTTCAACTTCGCCAGTTATTTTTTTTGCTTGCTCCATGTTATGATATACTAACATGAAAAAAGAATATATTACAAGCAGTTCAGCTCAGACAAAGAAATTAGGTCAAAAATTAGCTAAAGATATTTTGAAGAAAAAACCAGAGAAAACAGCTTTTGTTATTGGTTTGGAAGGAGAATTGGGCAGTGGGAAGACCACTTTTGTTCAAGGTTTTGCCAAAGCACTTGGAATAAAAGAGAAAGTTCTAAGCCCCACTTTTGTGATAATAAAAAGATTTCAATTTAACAATTTAACAATTAAACAATTTAACAATTTTTATCACCTTGATTGTTATAGAATTAAAAAGCCCAGAGAACTACTTGATTTAGGTTTCAAAGAAATCATTTCCAATCCCCGGAACATTGTTGCCGTTGAATGGGCTGATAAAATCAAAAAAATAATGCCTGAAGATGTTCTCTGGATTAATTTTGAATTTATTGACGAGAAAAAGCGAAAAATTTCATTTATTTGTGATATAATTGAGAAATGACCGAAAATAAAAAGCGGTTAATTATTATTGATGGGAATGCGGTGATTCATCGGGCTTTCCACGCCCTGCCTCCTTTGACGACCAAAAAAGGAGAATTGGTTAACGCTGTTTATGGATTTTTGTTGGTTTTTTTTAAAGCAATTAAAGAATTTCAGCCCGACTTTGTTGTAGCCACTTTTGATTTCCCTGCCCCGACCTTTCGGCATCAAAAATATAAACTTTACAAAGCAACCCGGGAAAAAGCGCCAAAGGAACTTTATCAGCAAATTCCCAAAATAAAAGAAGTTTTGGAAGGTTTTAACGTTCAGATTTTTGAAAAACAAGGTTTTGAAGCAGATGATTTAATCGGTACAATTTCCCAAAAAGCTCCAAAGAAGCAAATTTTGCCAGAGATAGAAACGATTATTTTAACCGGCGATTTAGATGCTTTGCAATTAGTTGATAAGAACACTAAGGTTTATATTTTAAGAAAAGGGGTCAAGGATATTGTTTTATACGATAGAGAAAAAGTTAAGGAAAAATATGGGGGGTTAGAGCCTGAACAGTTAATTGATTTTAAGGCCTTAAGAGGTGACCCTTCGGATAATATTCCCGGGGTCTTCGGAATCGGAGAGAAAACAGCGATTGCCTTAATTAAAGAATTCGGAACTTTAGAAAATCTTTACAAAGAATTGGGGAAAAATACTCAAAAAGCTAAAAATTTAAAAGAGTCATTAGGGAAAAAACTTTTAGATTATAAAGACCAGGCTTTTGTTTCCAAAATGTTAGCCGAAATAAAAAAAGATGTGCCAATTGATTTCAATCTGGAAAAATGCCATTGGGGAGATTATAATAGAAATAAGGTATCCCAGATTTTTAATGACTACGAGTTTAAAACGCTTATTAATAAATTGCCGGTCAAGCAAGTTAACCCCATTAGAAAAAGCGGGTTTTCTAACGGGGTAAATAACAATTTAAGATTATAGTAATGTTTTTGGGAAAAAAGAAAAACAAAAAAGAAGGAGAGTTTTATGGAAATTTACGAGAGAATGGTTTAACAATTACAGATTATTTTACTGACGGTCTTTTGATTTTTGATAAAAATAATAAGGTTGTTCTGATTAACCCTTGGGCTGAAGAGTTTTTCGGAGTTGAAAAAGAAAAAATATTAGGGAAATCAATTTTGGACCTAAATCGTTTCCCAAAATTTGAACCCTTAGTTTTTTTATTAGGAGGAGGCGTCAAAGAGGTTTCCCGTGAAGAACTTCAAATTAGCGAAAACCTTATTTTAGAAGTAACTACAGTTCCAATAATAACAGGAGGTATCAAGCTGAGCACCTTGGTTATTTTACACGATGTGAGCCGAGAGAGGTTAGTTCAAAAAATGAAAACAGAATTTGTTACCGTGGCTGCCCATCAGCTTCGGACGCCGACTTCTGCCGTAAAGTGGTCTCTAGAGGTGTTGTTGGAAGGCGACTTAGGAAAGTTAAACAAGGAGCAGAAAAAGCTCATTGAAAAAGCCCATAAGACCAATGATAAAGCAATTCGGCTAGTCAATGACCTTTTAAATGTGGCTGAAATTGAGGAAGGAAGATATCTTTCCAAGTTGGTTCTTTTAAATATTGAAGACCTAATTCAGTCCATAATAGAAGAGTATAAAGAGCAAATAAAAGAGAAAAAAATTAAGTTTGAATTTAAAAAACCAGAAGAACAACTGCCAAAAACTATGGTGGATGTTGAAAAGACAAAAATCGCTGTTAGAAATATTTTAGATAATGCGTTAAGATATACGCTCCCCAAGGGGAAAATTTCAATCTTTGTTAAAAAAGAAGAAAAAAATATAGAAGTTCAAATTCAAGATAGCGGCCTGGGAATTCCTTTAAATGAACAAGATAAAATCTTTACTAAATTTTTTAGGGGTTCTAATATAATGAGAATAGATACAGAAGGTACGGGCCTCGGTCTTTATATTGCCAAAAATATCATTGAGGCCCATAGAGGAATAATTTGGTTTGAATCAGAAGAAGGAAAAGGAACAACTTTCTATTTTACCCTGCCTATAAAAGAAAAATTTGGAGAATATCTAACAGAAAAGTTTTATTAACATCCCACCCTTGTCTTTATTTCTTGGATAAGATAAAATAAAATAACATGGCGAAGAAAATTTTAGTCATTGAAGATGATAAATTTCTCCGGGAGTTAATTTCCCAGAAGCTTTTGCACGAGGGTTATGATATTGCCGAAGCAGTAGACGGGGAAAAAGGTCTAGAGGCAGTTAAAAAAGAAAAACCAGATTTAGTTCTGCTTGACCTTATTTTACCTGGCCTGGATGGATTTGAGGTTTTAACTAAAATTAAAGAAAATCCAGCTATTGCTCAAATTCCAGTAATTATTCTTTCAAACCTTGGCCAGAAAGATGATATTGAGAAAGGTCTAAAAATGGGCGCTGTTGATTACTTAATAAAAGCCCACTTTACCCCGGCAGAAATTATTGAGAAAATTGGAATAATCTTTAAGTAATAATGCCTGAACTACCCGAGGTTGAAACAACTGTAAGAGGTTTACAGCAAAAGGTCCTTTCCAGGACCTTTATTGATGTTTGGACAGATTTAGAAAAATTTAAAAAATTAAAAGAATTAAAAAACAAGAAAATTAAAAAAGTTTGGCGGAAAGGAAAGAATATTATTTTTGAGCTTTCGCAAGGATATTCACTCTTGGTTCATCAGAAGCTTACTGGGCATTTGCTTTATGAAGAACGGGAAAAAGATAAAGTAAATACATATATTCACCTAAAGTTTTTTTTAGACAATGGAAAAATATTAGCTCTTTCTGATTTGAGGAAATTTGCCAAAGTTGAGTTATGGAAAACAGAAGAACTTTTGAATTCAGAAGAATTTAAAAAGCTGGGACCAGAGCCGCTTGGAAGCGGCTTTACTTTCGAAAAATTTAAAGAGATTTTGAAGGGCAGACGGGGCAAGATAAAACAGGTTTTAATGGACCAGGAAGTTATTGCCGGAATTGGCAATATTTATTCCGATGAGGTTTTATGGAGGTCAAAAATCCATCCATTCAAGGATGTTTCCAAACTGACCGAAAAAGAGATTAGAGATATTTACAGCAACATTAAAAATGTTTTAAGAAAAGCAATAAAGCTTGGGGGAGAAAGTATATCCGATTATCGGGATTTACAAGGAAAGAGAGGAGGGTTTGATAAAATGAGAAAAGTTTACCGGAGAGAGGGAGAAAAATGCTCACGTTGTGGCGCAGAAATAAAAAAAGCAAAAATGGGCGGCCGCAGCGCCCATTTCTGTTCCTTCTGCCAAAAATTATGATAATTTTTCTTTACGGCGAAGATACATATAGGATGAAAGAGAAGATAAAAGAGATTATTGAGAGACATAAAAAAGTCCATAAAAGTGGGCTGAATTTGAAGTATTTTGACAATTTCGAAGATTTAAAGGATGGAATGAAGCAAATATCAATGTTTAAAGAAAAAAAGTTGGCAGTTATAAATAACCCTTTTTCAAACATTGAATTCAAAGAAAAATTTTTAGAAAATGGTAAGGATTTTGCTAAATCAAAGGATATAATTGTTTTTTATCAGGAAGAAGAAGTTAATAAAAATGACACCTTTTTTAAATTTCTTAAGAAAAATGCTAAATGCCAAGAATTTTCGCTTTTAGGAGGTTTAAAATTAAAAGAATGGATTAAAAAAGAATTTGAGAAATATAAAGTAAAGATAGAACCGAAAGCTTTAGAGACGATTATTGAATATATTGGCAATGACCTTTGGCGAATGGCTAATGAAATTAAAAAATTAGCCAGTTACAAAAAAAATAAAATAATAAAAGCAGAAGATATTGAACTTTTAGTCAGGCCAAAAATTGAAACTGCTATTTTCAAAACAATTGATGCAATTTCCCAAAAAAATAAAAAACTTGCCATAAATTTAATTCACAAACACATAGAAAAAGGAGACCATCCTTTATATCTTCTTTCAATGATAAATTATCAGTTCCGTAATCTTTTAATAGTTAAAGATTTTATTGAACGCCGCAAGCCCTATAGTATTATTTTAAAAAAAAGCGGGCTTCATCCTTTTGTAGTAAGAAAAAGCTATTTCCAGTGCCAAAAATTTACTTTCCAAGAATTAAAAAAAATCTTTCAGAAGATTTTTGAAGTAGATTTAAATATCAAAACTGGAAGAATAAAACCGGAAATAGCTTTGGATATGCTTATCGCCGAAATTTAGGAATTTTTATTTACTAATTTTGTTATTCTTGATTTCTTTCTAGCAGCTGTATTCTTTTTTATCACCCCAACTTTAGCTCCCTTATCTAATATTTTATAAACTTCAGGCAAAAGTTTTTTTGCCTCTTCAATTTTCTTTTCCAAAACCAAACCTCTCACCTTTTTTATAATGGCTTTCATTTTCTTTTTATAAACAAGATTTCTGGCTCTTCGTTTTATATTCTGGCGAAGAGCTTTTTTCGCAGATTTTGTGATTGGCATGTTCTCTTGCTTTGCTCGGTCAAATTTAAAATTTAAAAATCAAAAATCAAATATGACAAAGCGGAATTTTAAATGATATCATAAATATTAATCATTTGCAACTTTTTCGTAAATAGGGTAAGATTATACAAGAACTTTTTTATTAGCACTTTTAAATAAAAATTAAAACTGAAAGGAACAGAAAATGATAGAAAAGACAAACAAAAAAGATTGGCCTTTGTTTAGAATGATTATTCCGGCTTTTCCAGAAGTAAATATTTTTACTGGGCAAGCCAAAAAAACCACTGCTTTGGGTCCAATTATGGTTGCTACGATAGCAAATAAACTTTGGGGATGGCGAGTAGAAGTAATTGATGAGAATAATTATAAGGGCCCCCGTAATAGCCAAGGATTACCAGACCATTTAACTTTGCAGAAAGAAAATCCGGCTACGGTTGTTGGTTTTTATTGTGGTCTTACTAGTACAATAGAACGAGTTTGGGATTTAGCTGAATTTTATCATCAAGAGAAAGTGACAACCGTTGCTGGCGGATGGCATGCTCGTTACTGCCCTGAAGAAACACTAAAACACGACATTGATATAGTCGTTCATGGTGATGGAGAACCGGTTATCCAGCAGATTCTTAATGTTTTGCAGAAGGACGGATCTCTGGAAGATATTCCAGGAATTTCTTTTATGAAAAATGGGCAGATGGTAAGCAATCTTCCAGAAGCGCTTGAAACCTCAGATTTAAACAACTTACCTTACCCCGATTTTGGCCTTTTGAAATATGCCAAAATAAATATTTATCCGATTGGTCGCATTAGGGGATGCGGAATGAATTGTGAATTTTGCAGCGTGAAAGGAAAACCCCGGTGGGCTTCAGCTAACCATCTTTTTAACACAGTTAAATGGTTAGTGGAAACAAGAAAAGCCCGCCATTTCTTTATTGTTGATGACCGTTCAGAAGAAGACCTTGATGGTACAGTTGAATTTTTCAGATTAATTTCTGAAAAATATGGGAACCGGCTTCACTTTACGGTTCAGACAAGATTAGAAATTGCCAGAAATACTGAACTGTTGGAAATTATGAAAAAAGCAGGAGTTAGAGTTGCTTGTATAGGTTATGAGTCGCCTATTGATGAAGATCTCCGGGGTATGCATAAGGGATATTCATATTCTCAGATGCTTGAATGGACCAAGATTTTACGCCGTTATTTCTGGATACACGCGATGTTTATCGTTGGTTATCCATTAAAAAGGATGCCGAATTTAATTGGCGCTGAAGAAATAGTTAGGCGTTTTAAAGGTTTTATTCGTAAAGCTTCCCCTGATACGATTCAGATATCGCTCCCAGTTCCTTTTGTAGGAACGGCCTTACGTCAAAGATTAGAAAAAGAAGGAAAAATTTCCCCTCTGGAACTAGTGCCTTGGAGTAGATATGATGGAAGTCATCCTTGTTTTAAGCCAGATAACATGAGTGTGCGAGAACTTCAGGAAGTTGCTTTAAAACTAATGAGCAGATTTTACAATCCTTGGAGTTTTATTAGAATTCCCCTGAAGACCATTGTTTTTCCGATTGATTATTTTATTAGAGGATGGAAATATTGGTATCGCGGTTGGTATAGAGACGTGATAAAATACGGCGGTCATCGACTTTTGCAACAATGGCGGAAAAAACAGAAAGATAGTAAGTTTGTAGAAAGATTAGAGAAATATTAAAAAGTGCCGGGACTAATTTTCGGCACTTTTTTCTTGATATGCTATAATTAAGATATGATTGCTTATTTAAAAGGAACAATTATTATAAAAAAAGAAAAATTTATTGTTTTGGACGTCAAAGGAATAGGCTATAAGGTTTTTTTGTCTAAGAAAGCATTATCTAATTTGCCGGCAATTGGAGATGACCTTAAAATATTTTGTTTTCTAAATGTTAGAGAAAATGCGATGGAACTTTACGGTTTTTTAGATGAAAAAGAACTTGAATTTTTTGAGATTTTAGATAGTATTCGGGGAATCGGGCCTAAGGCAGCTTTGGAAATTTCTTCTTTGGGACCATTAGATAACTTAAAAGAGCGGATTTTAAAGCAAGACGAAAATATTTTTGCCGGCATTCCCGGTATAGGCAAAAAAAAGGCAATGGCAATTATTTTGGAACTTTCAGGGAAATTAAGAGATATTTCTAAAGAAAAGAAAATTTCATCCACAGATGAGGCAGAAGAGGGTCTTATTAATCTTGGATTTCCTCGCCAAAAAGCAAAATTAGCGCTCTCTAAAGTTTCCAAAAATATAAAAGAAACCGAACAAAAAATAAAAGAGTCCCTGAAAATTTTAGGAAAATAATGTTGAAGAGAATAATAAAAAAAATCGCCCCGTCTTTTTTATTGGATTTCTATCATTATTTGTTGGCGCTGACCGGTGCTTTTTTATATGGGTTTCCTTCTTGGAGACTGATTATTATCGGAGTAACTGGCACTAGCGGGAAATCCACAATAGTGGAGCTGGCTGCTAAGATTTTAGAAGAGGCAGGATTTAAGGTTGCTTCTTTATCTTCTATCAAATTTAAAATCGGAGAAAAGGAACGGGAAAATAAATTAAAAATGACAATGCCTGGTCGTTTGAAAATTCAGAAATTTTTGAGTCAGGCAGTAAAAACAGGTTGTAAATACGCGGTTTTGGAAGTAACTTCTGAGGGAATAAAACAATTTCGCCACAAATTTATTAAATTTGATGTTGCTGTTTTAACTAATTTAAGTCCAGAACATATTGAGGCCCACGCCGGTTTTGAAAAATATCGGGAAGCAAAATTAAAACTCTTCAAAAATACAAAAAAGATTCATATTATAAATTTAGACGATGAGAATGCGGAATATTTTTGGAAAATTCCAGCAGAAAAGAAAATCGGCTATAGATTAAATGAAGCAGCTAAGCTTCTTCCAAAAAATTTAAATTTGTTGGGTGAATTTAATTTATATAATGCTTTGGCAGCAGTTCATATTGGTTTATCGCAAGGGATTTCTTTGGATATTTGCAAAAGGGCCTTAGAAAAAATAAGAGGAATCCCTGGCAGAATGGAAATTGTTGTTAAGGAACCATTTATTGTGGTTGTGGATTACGCTCATACACCTGAAGCTCTCAAGAAAGTTTATGAAACCCTAAAAGGAGCTAAGCTTATTTGTGTGCTGGGTGCTTGCGGCGGGGGACGAGATAAATGGAAAAGACCGGTTTTAGGCAAGATAGCTGCTAAATATTGCCAAGAAGTAATTATTACCAATGAAGACCCTTATGACGAAAATCCCATAGAAATAATTGAGCAGGTAGCTGGCGACACAAACGCTAAAAAGGTATTAGATAGGGGAGAAGCAATTAAAGAAGCATTAAAACTTGCTCAGCCCAGGGATGTGGTAGTAATAACTGGGAAAGGGTCAGAGCCCTGGATGTGCGTTGCTCATTGTAAGAAAATTCCTTGGGACGACAGACAAGTAGTCAAAGAGAAATACAAAAACTTGACAAAGATAAGATAAATATTGTATAATTAAGGTAGAAAATAGTATCTAAATTGTTCTTTTCAAAACTGTTCTTTTTAGGGAGGTTTCCAATGGAAACAATAATTACCTATCGCTGTGAAATTTGCGGGTATCAATCCGCTGATTCATCCGAGATTGAAAAATGCGAAGCCCAAGGATTTTCTCCGCGTTTGGAGATCGGCCAGATAGTGTATTATAACTTTACTGGTCATCCGAAACTTAAGGAAGATTTTGTACTGGTCAAGATTTTGGGAGTAAGTTGTAAAAGGCAAACCCATGAACCAGTCTATTCCGTGGAGTACCAAGTTAATAAAGGGGGGCTAAAAAAAGGAGATGTCGTGGCTGTTGGAGAAGGCATGCTTTTTCGGCTTAAAGAA
>PEYC01000032.1 GCA_002774555.1 Candidatus Nealsonbacteria bacterium CG08_land_8_20_14_0_20_36_22 | reverse complement strand
GCAGGACATCTTTTTCCATTTTTTCAATGGCTTTTTGACATTGGTCGGTTTGGGCGTAATGATCAGCCCAGTTTATTTCCTTGTTAAGCCCTAACGGTTTTAAACCGGCAAACCAGACAAACGCGACTAATATGCAAAATAAAACAAACACAGCTCCGGACATCCATAAGCTATTAACAGAGACCTGGGTCTCTGTTAATTTATTATTTTTTTGAATAAGAAATAAAGAATAAGCAATCAAAAGAAAAAAAACTAAATAAGTAGAGAAAGTGTCAAAACTAAAAAAATTAGCAGCCAGGTATCCAAAAAAAGTGGCTTGGACCCCATGACAAATTAGAGAATTTTCCGGCTCTTTTTCTTTTACTCTCTGCAATCTCCAGAATAGAACAGCAAAAAGAGAAAGAAATATCATTAAAGCAGGTATGCCGGTTGTTACCGAAATATCAAATAAGAAATTGTGAGCCCTGTCCCACCAGCTGCCCCAGTCCTTAGTGATTAAAGGCAAAGAAGGGTCATAATGCTTGTCAAAAGCAATGGAAAAATTTTCGGGGCCCCAGCCCAAAATTGGTTTTTCTTTTATAGCTTCGAGAGCTATTTGCCAGGCAGAAAATCTTGGATCTGAAAGTAAATCAACTGAAAGCCGAGAAAAAACTTGTTGCGCTGTTTTATTCTTTTGCAGATAATCAGGAAGTTTAGGCGCGGTATTTAAATAGTAAACTCCATAAACGCCTACGATTAAAAGCAGAATAAAAAGAATTTTCAACAGAACAACCAATCTTTGTTTTTTGGGAAAGAAAAGAATAAAATAAGTGAAACCAATTAACAATCCAAAATAAACCGCCCGGCTTCCCGTAATTAGGATAACAAATAAAAACAATAAAAGAGCCAGTAAATAAAGTATTTTTTTAACTTTTTGCTTTTCTTTTAGAAATAAATTAAGTCCCATAAAAACCGAAAATAGAAGATAAATTCCCAAGAATATTGTGTTTCCAAAAGTTGAAGGTGGCCTTCCTTCGTAGGGAATAAGATGCTGGCTGAAAACCTTAAAATACTGCATTACAGCCACCAAAGAAACCAATACGCCTATTATTAGAGAAAATTTCCATAATTTTAACCAATCCTTTCCTTTTATTATTAAAAAAGTCAAAACAGCAAAGATGATATAAAGAGAAAAATTTAAGAATCCGCCGGCTCGGTAGGGTGACTCCCAGAAACTATAATAAGGATCTAAAGAGAAAATAGTTGCTAAGAGGAATGTTCCCCAGAGAGCAATTAAGAGCCAAAAAGGCAAAAAAACCTTATTTTTTTTATTAAGTAAAAATTTAAGATTATTTAAACTTATTTTTTTGTAAACAACCTGCCATAAAAAGACAAAAATCAATATAGAAATAATTATTCTAAATAAAACAACTTTTCCCCAAGCAGCTGGATGAAGCCAGGGGGGTAGAGCCAGTAAGGGCAAAGCCAGAATTGCAAAAAAAGCAATTAAATAAAATTTGTAAGTATTGTTCTCCATATTTTTTTATGATATAACAAAATAAAACAATGAGCAATAATTTTCCTAAAAAAGCAGTATGAGGAGTAAAAAGAAAAAAATTATTATAGCAGTAAGCGGCGGCTTTGACCCAATTCACCTCGGTCATATTAGATTATTTAAAGAAGCTAAAAACCTTGGCGATGAATTGGTAGTGATTTTGAATAATGATAATTGGTTAAAGGAAAAGAAGGGATTTGTATTTATTCCTCAAAATGAAAGAAAAGAAATTCTTGAATCATTAAAATTGGTTGATAGAGTTATTCTTACGAGACATAGTCCTAATTCAAAAGATATGAGCGTCTGCGCTGAACTTAAAAAACTAAAACCTAACATTTTTGCCAACGGCGGCGATAGAACCATAAAAAATATTCCCGAAATAGCAACCTGCAAAAAAATAAATTGTAAAATGGTTTTTAATGTTGGCAAGGGCGGAAAAATTCAATCAAGCTCCTGGTTATTAGAAAATTTTTACAGAACTCTTGACGCCCTATTAATAAGAAAAAGATAGTATACATAAAAGCACCCTAGAATAGACGGGAAACGCCGGTGAAAATCCGGGGCTGTGCCGCAACTGTTAAAGCCAGAATGCCATCAATAATTAGCCTAATTTTCTTCGAGCAAAGGGAAGGGTTGATCTAATTTATTTTTAAATTAGATAAAAATTTCCCCCTCGAAAAGGGTTTTTTTTAATTTATGAAAATATTAGGCATTATAGATTTAGTCGCTGCCTTTATATTATTAACGCGAGTAATAGCGCCAGCGGAGATTGAAATTCCTTTAGGTATATTAATCGGGGTTGTTATAATACTTATAATTAAGGCCCTTCTTAATATAACAGGTATGGGAGGGATAATTGATATAACAACAGCAGCTTTGTTAATTATCAGCAGTTTCTGGTTATTGCCTTTTTGGATTTTAATTATTGGCGCTATTGCCATAGGACAAAAAGGAGTTGTAAGTATGTTTATGGGTTATTAAGAAGATGGACCTTATTGACCTCTATTGACCCCTCACCTTTATTTAAAGGTGAGGAGGGTTGACACCCCTTTTGGGGTGTTTTAATATGGAATATATGGCAGAAGAAATAAATCCAAATAAGGTTTATACTACTGAAGAGGCCCAAGATTATTTAAAAGTGAGCAATAGTACTATTAAGCGGCTTCTTAAAAACGGGATAATTCAAGCCAATAAAGTCGGGGGTAGATATAAAATTTTAGGCAATGAGCTTTTGAGATTAGTTTCTCCGAATAAAGAAACAGGGTTTGAAAAATTATATTATCATATCAAAAATAAAACCAAGAAAATTATTGGAAAGTGGTAATTTTTTATAAAACTATGAAAATTTTAATTACTGGTGGAGCAGGTTTTATTGGAAGCAATTTTATAAGATATATTTTTAAAAAACATCCAGATTATAAAATTATTAATTTTGATAAATTGACCTATGCCGGCAATTTAGAAAATCTAAAGGATGTAGAGGATAATCCTGATTATAAATTTGTAAAGGGAGATATTTGCGATAAAAAAATTGTAGATGAAGTTATTTCAGAGAAACCCGATGCTATAATTAATTTTGCAGCTGAATCCCATGTAGACCGTTCTATTTCCGATCCCCATTCTTTTTTGAAAACAGACATGCAGGGAGTAATTACTCTCTTAGAAATAGCAAAGAAATATAATATTAAACGATTTATCCAAATTTCAACAGACGAAGTATATGGTTCAATCAATGAAACATCATGCGCTGAGAAACACCCTTTAAATCCTTCTAATCCTTACTCAGCATCAAAAGCAGCGGCAGACCTTATGGTTCATTCTTATTTCGTTACTTACAAAATGCCGGTTTTAACCGTTCGTTCTTCTAATAATTTCGGTCCTTATCAATATCCAGAAAAAATAATACCACTTTTTATCACTAATTTACTTGAAGACAAAAAAGTTCCTCTTTATGGAGATGGATTAAACATTAGAGATTGGCTTTATGTTTTAGATAATTGTGAAGCTATTGATCTGATTTTAGATAAAGGCAAGGAGGGTGAGGTTTACAATGTAGGCGGGGGGAACGAGAAAACTAATTTAGAAATTACCCGTTTAATTTTACGGGAAATGGGAAAAGATGAAAGTTATATTGATTATGTAGAAGATAGATTGGGTCATGACCGTCGTTATTCTTTGGATTCCTCTAAAATAAAAGAGACGTTGGGCTGGCAACCAAAATATAATTTTGAGCAATCTTTAAAAAAGACGATTCAATGGTATAGAAATAATGAGTGGTGGTGGAAAAAAATAAAATCAGGAGAGTATCTTGAATATTATAAAAAACAATATGAAACTGGTTATAAAACCCAAAAAAGGATTAGCTAATTTAGATTTCAAAGAACTTTGGTATTACAGAGAGCTCTTTTACTTTTTTGCTTGGCGAGATATTAAACTACGCTATAAGCAGACTATTTTAGGAATTGTTTGGGCAATTCTTCAACCCTTCATTGCCATGATAGTGTTTACTGTTATTTTTGGAGAATTAGCCAATATGCCTTCTAATGATATTCCTTATCCTATTTTTGTTTATGCCGGACTTTTGTTCTGGAATTTTTTTTCAACTTCTATAAATAATGTCAGTCAAAGCATGTTACGTAATGCCGTGATTATCCAAAAAGTGTATCTGCCCAAAGTGATTTTACCAGTTTCCTCTATTGTAGTAGCTTTTGTTGATTTTCTATTTGCTGCTTTAATTTTTGGTGGTGTTATAGGTTATTATAGGTTTATACCTTATTTTGAAGGATTGCTGCTATTACCTTTATTGCTTTTTATAACTATTTTGGCTGTTTTAGGTTTAGGATGTTTTTTAGCTGCTATTAATGTTAAATACCGTGATGTTCACCATGCTTTGCCATTTTTTATTCAGTTATTAATATTCATAACCCCGGTTATTTATCCAGTAAGTATTATTCCTAAGGCCTATCAATGGATTTTGGCTTTAAATCCTATGACCGGAGTAATAGAAACATTTAAGGCGGGTTTTTTAGGCACTATGCCAATTAACTGGATGACTTTTGGAATCTCATCTGCTGTCAGCATTGTTTTTCTTATTTTAGGTTTATGGTATTTTCTTAAAACTGAAAAAACCTTTGCTGATATTATATGATAATTACACCAAAAATTTTAGTTACAGGTGGCGCAGGATATATTGGCTCAGTTTTGGTTCCAGAACTCTTAAAACAGGGGTATGAAGTTGTTGTTATTGATAATTTTATGTATAATCAAACCTCTTTAATCAGCCAATGATTGCCAAAGGTTTTATGACAGAAAAAGATTTAGCAGAAATTCATAAAAAATTAGAAACAGAATTAGGCAGAAAAGGTGCTAAAATAGATGCTATTTATTATTGTCCACACCATCCTGAAAAAGGATTTATTAATGAGGTGCCAGGATTGAAAATTAAATGTGATTGCCGGAAACCAGGAATAGGCCTTCTGCTGAAAACAAAAGAAGAATTTAATATTAATCTTAGAAAATCTTATTTAATAGGAGATAAAACCAGCGATATATTAGCTGGAAAGAAAGCTGGCTGTCAAACTATTTTAGTGAAGACCGGCTATGGGAGAAGAGATAAATTATTTTCTGTTAAACCAGATTTTATAGTTAATGATTTATTAGAAGCAGTTAAATTAATTCGAAAAGAAAATTAAATTTTATGCCTAATCCAATAATCAAAATTAATAATTTATCTAAACGTTACCGAATAGGTGCCGAGGAAAAAGGAGATAAGACATTCCGCGAGACAATAATGGATTGGGTTTGCGCTCCAATAAATAATTTCATTAAATTAAGAAACTTAACGAAATTTAAAAATAATGATTTAGAAAATGTAATCTGGGCGTTGAAGGATATTTCTTTTGAAATAAATGAAGGAGAAGTGCTGGGCATTATTGGAAAGAACGGAAGCGGGAAAACCACTCTCTTAAAAGTTCTATCCCGTATTACCCAACCTACTAATGGATTTGCCGAACTTTATGGTAGAGTATCAAGTTTGTTAGATGTTGGAACCGGATTTCATCCGGAGCTTACAGGCAGGGAAAATATTTATCTTAATGGGGCAATTTTAGGTATGCGGAAGAAAGAGATTGAAGAGAAATTTGATGAAATCGTGGCTTTTTCCGAAATAGGAAAGTTTATAGATACACCGGTGAAGCGGTTTTCCAGCGGTATGTGGGTTCGGCTTGCGTTTGCTATTGCTGCTCATCTTGAACCAGAAATTTTATTGATAGACGAAGTGTTGGCAGTTGGCGATATTTCTTTTCAAAAAAAATGTCTTGGAAAAGTGCAAGATGTAGTAAAGGGAGGACGAACAGTACTTTTTGTTAGCCATAATATGGGAGTAATACGTAATTTATGCAAGAAAGTTGTTTGGATAGATAATGGTAAAGTAGTGCAGAAAGGGGATGTTGATGAAGTTGTTAAAGACTATGAAAAAGCTCAAATGAGACAGGTAGATAAATCATCTTATATTATAGAAAGAAACCCCGAAGAGATTAAAAATTCAAGTTTTTATTTCAATCGCGTTGAGATATTTAATGAAAAAAATGAAAGAACTACTTTATTTAGATATAATGAAAAATTAAATCTAATTATTGGGTTCGCAGGTTTTCCTTTGACAAATAAATATAGTGTAGAATTTCATATTTATAATGAGTTGGGACAAATGGT
The DNA here is from genome assembly GCA_002774555.1 of Candidatus Nealsonbacteria bacterium CG08_land_8_20_14_0_20_36_22. Taxonomy (GTDB): domain Bacteria; phylum Patescibacteriota; class Minisyncoccia; order Minisyncoccales; family GWA2-38-27; genus PEYC01. The sequence goes on along the minus strand of PEYC01000032.1, from coordinate 20,672 downwards.
TTCAATGGGCGCATCTGGCTCATATCATGATAAATATTTTAGCAGTAATGTTAAAAAAATAAAAATAGGAATAGGACCCCTTACTTTTACTAGCGGGAGATATAGAATTTTATTAAAAGTATTATCTGGAGGCAGATACTACGATATCTGGGAAAATGCAGCCGGCTTTAATATTATTGAATGTCAACCCTTTAAAACAAATCATGAGATGTCAGTCTTTCGAGAAGGGGCTTGCATTCTTCAGCAATCTTTTGATGAGATTGAATAAAGAGCAATCAAAATGAGTAAAATCTTGAAAAAAATTGTAATAAAAATTCTGACCGTTTCTCTAATTAAAAGAGGGCTTGAAAGAGTTTGTCATATCTATGATAAAATTTGGACTGAAATAGGGTTTAATCTGTTTAATAGGAAACAAGAGCTTAGTATGATGGATTTTAGTCACTATCTACCTAATACTAAAGAAAGAATTGAGAGATTACGGAAAGTGATAAATAAAAGACCAGTGGTAATTATACTACCTGGTTCTTCGGTTAGAGAACTTGAGCAAAGGATTAGAGAACTTAAGGATTGTGATGTATGCTATTTAGGACTAAGTGGTTTTTGGATTATTGAGAAATATATTTTAGAGAAAATTAACCGCAATCTCTCGGTTGTTATGTGCGCTGCTAATCCAGGGGGGTTGGATGGATAATATAATTGATTTTTTAGAGAGGCGAGAAGATAATATACTTATTTCCGTAAAAAGCTCTTTTTCTTCAGAGAGGACGCCAAAGGACTTTGACTTTGACTTTGACGAATTCATTAAAAAATATGATAAAAAGCTCTTATTTTTAATGTCTACCTCTAAACTTAGTTCGATAGTAATAAAACAAGGGTCAGTATTTCTTCAGCAGATTCCGAGCATAAAATATCCTTTGCATTTTTTAGCACTAAACTCTTTTTCGGCATTACTCTGCTTAGCGCTGATAGGGGAGGCGTCTAAAGTGATTATTTTTGGCGCTGACGGTGGAAGAACTAACCCCCAAGAAGTTTATTTTAAAGAATCCGATTCCGAGCACCAAAGTTTTACCCCCGAACAAAAACTTATGATTGATGCTGAAAATTTTAACAAATTAATGCCATTAATATTAAAGAAAACATATAGAACATACAACCTGAAGCCAGTTGATATTGTCAATTGTTCAGAAAAGAGTTATTACACACCTTTCAGGAGACTTTCCTATAATGAAACCTTTAATTTATTAAAATATGGAAAATCAATTTAAAAAGAAAAACATCATAGCAATAATTCCGGCAAGAGGAGGGTCAAAATCAATTCCTAAAAAAAAACATAATTGATATGGGGGGGCATCCTCTTATTGCTTATTCAATAGCAGTTGCGAAACTATCAAATTTCATTGAGAGGATAATTGTCAGCACTGACAGCGAGGAGATAGCTCAAATTGCCAAAAAATATGGGGCAGAAGTTCCCTTTTTGCGTCCTAAAAAATTCGCGACAGACAACGCCAAAGATATAGGACTTATCAAGCACGCCATAGGGTGGTTTAGGCGCAAAGAGAGTTTTTGTCCGGATTATTTGGTTTTTCTTCGTCCGACTACGCCATTAAGAAACATTGAAGTTGTTGATAAAGCAATTTCAGAGATAATTAAAGACAAAAAGGCCACAGCCTTAAGAAGCGGACACCGATTTGAGTCGTCAGCCTACAAACTGTTCAGGAAAAAAAGAAACTATGCAGAGTTTTTCGGCAAAGAAGATTTTAAACCAGGCATAGAATACCAAGATTTCCCTCGCCAAAAACTCCCTGCCACCTATAAAGCAAACGGCTATGTAGACGTTCTTTTGCCGAAAACAATAGAGAAAACCGGGATGTTGCACGGTAGAAAAATCAGGGCCTTCATTACGGGCGAAGTCGCCGACATTGACAGCTTAAGAGATCTGGATTTTGCCAGGCAAATATTAAAAGATAAAGAATATTCATCTTTGATAGATTTATTGGAAAAAATTAAAGATTAAGAGCAAAAAGTTAAAATTTTACGAAAAATTCAACGTTGGACCAAAAGAATATGTGGTTTTAACCCTGCATCGACCGGAAAACGTTGATAATAAAGAAATATTAGAAGGAATTTTAGAAGCGATAGAGAAAATCTCACATTCATAAAGCAATAATAAAGCTTTTTTCATGGTTTCAAAAAATGAAATAAAAATTGGAATTATTGGTATAGGGGTGGTAGGAGAAGCAATGGCTAACGTAATACCAAGAGCCATTCTTTATGATAAGCATAAAAATATTGGAAGTATAAAGGAAATTAATAAAACAGATATTATATTCATCTGTGTTCCTACTCTATTCACTAAAAAATCAGGTTTTGACCTTTCAGCAGTAGAAGATGTTTTTTCTATTATAAAAGATAGAAAGATTGTTGTGATTAAATCAACCGTGTTACCGGGAACAACCGAAAGAATGCAAAGAAGATATCCCCAGCACAAAGTTTTATTTAATCCGGAATTTTTACGACAGGCAACAGCAAAAGAAGATATGCGGAATTGTTCCGAACAAATTATTGGTTACACTAAAAAGAGCAAATGTATAGCAGAAGAAATTCTAAGAATTTTACCTAAGGCTCCGGCGGAATTTATTGTTCCGGCTACAGAAGCTGAAATGGTTAAATATTTTTCAAATGTTTTTTTGTCCACCAAAGTAGTTTTTGCTAATCAAATATATGATTTATGTCAAAAATTAGGTATAAATTATGATTTGGTAAAAAAAATGGCTTCGGTTAATCCTCGATTTGGTTTTTCCCATTTTGAGATATTTCGAGATGGCTACCGAGGTTACAGCGGTGCTTGTTTGTCAAAAGACATTAAATCTTTAATTCAATTAGGAGATAAAATCGGAGTTGATTTAAAATTATTAAAAACGGTTGAGGAAATCAATAATAAATTATTGAATGATAAAACCAATGTATGGCGGTCTTCTTAGAAAAATTAGCGGTTTATTCAAAAAACTGTTCAGAACAGAAATTAGATTTCTAAGGAAAGGCAGGGGGCCTGAAAAAGATAGATTTTCTTATCAGAGAGAATATATTGATTTTAATATCAAAAGCGGGCAGAAGGTATTAGACGTTGGCAGCGGCGGCCATCCCTTTCCTCTTGCTACTCATTTAGTTGATTTGTATTTTGATGATAATTTTCATCGTGGTGGAGAAAAATTAGTAACTGATAACAGAGATATAGTAAAGGCCTCAATAGAAAACTTACCTTTCAAAGATAAGGAATTTGACTTTGTTTATTGTTCGCATCTTTTAGAGCATGTAGATAATCCTGATAAGGCCTGTGAAGAAATAATGAGAGTAGGGAAACGAGGCTATATTGAGACCCCGACTCGGCTTTCAGACACAATGTTTAATTTCACTAAGATTAAACACCATAAATGGTATGTAGAGTTTTTAGCAGATACATTATTATTTTTCGAATATGATTTTAAAAAACAAAAAGATACAGGAATTGACGATTTTTTCCTTTTCTATCATTCAAAATGGAACAATCCTTTCCAGAGATTGGTTTACAACAACCGAGATTTATTTGTAAATATGTTATTGTGGGAAAATAGATTTTATTACTGCGTTTTTAATCAAAAAGGAGATTTAATCTCCACTAACAAAAGAAAATTACTTAATCATAAATACTTATGAAATTCTTTATTATTGATACATACTACAAGAATTTCTTAAATGATTTTTATGCCAAGAACCCGGAAATTAAAAACACAAGCTATACGAGGCAAAAAGAATTACTTTTAGCTGAACAATTCGGCACTGCTGATTTTTATTCAAAGAATCTTAGAAAAATAGGACATCAGGCAGAAGATTTTATAATTAACAATGAAATTTTGCAAAGCCAGTGGGCAAAAGAGAATAATATAAAAATTAGAAATTATTTTAAAGGTAACTGGATAACAAAAATCTTAGAATCCCAAATCCTAAAATTTAAGCCAGATATAATTTATGTCCAGAATCTTGGCATTTTGAAACCCGCTTTTTTAGAAAAAATTAAAAAATACATAAAGTTATTGGTGGGACAAATTGCCTGTCCATTACCTCCAAACAATTATCTTAAACCATACCACTTAATTATTTCTTCCTTTCCTCATTATGTTAAAAGATTTAGAAATGAGGGAATTAAGAGCGAATATCTCAAGATAGGATTTGAAAAAACCATATTGGATAAACTCAAAGAAACTAATAAAAAATACAACGCTGTATTTATTGGAGGCATATCGAGACACCACAAAAAAATTATTGAAACATTTGAATATTTGGTTAAAAACAATATACCTATAGATTTTTGGGGTTATGGTTTTAAGGATCGTTTCCTTAGCCCTTCTATGAAGAATAAATATCACGGTGAATCCTGGGCTCTTAATATGTATAATATACTTTATAACGCAAAAATATCTATCAACCGTCATATTGATGTAGCAGAAAACTATGCTAATAACATGCGGCTTTACGAGTCCACAGGGGTTGGAACCATGCTAATCACTGATTACAAAGATAATTTAAATGAATTGTTTGAACTCGGCAGAGAAATAGAAACCTATAAGTCAAAAGAAGAATTGTTGGGAAAAATAAATTATTATCTTAATCACGAAGAGGAAAGAAAAAAAATAGCCAAAGCTGGCCAAAAAAGAACATTAAGAGACCATAATTACTTTTCTAGAATGCAAAAATTAACAGAGATTATCAATCAATATTTATAGTTAGGCAATGAATAAAACCATAAAAAAGATACTAAGCCCAATTCTGGGGAAGCCGTATGTAAGTTTTATGAGATTGTTTACTCATTATTGTATAGATGGTTTTATTGAAAATCAGATTAAAAAATGGATGAAAGAATATATTCAGAAAGGAATTATTTTAGAAATAGGGGTAGGACAAGGAAAATTAATTAAATATATTAAACCAGATTGTATTTATTATGGATTTGATATTGTCAATTTATCTCATCTTTGGAACAAGTATAAAAAGAGAAAGAACATAAATTTATTTGTTGGCTCAGCTGAGCACATACCATTAGTAGATAATAGTATTGATTATATTATATCCACCGAGGTTTTTGAACATATTAGGAATTTTGATAAAGCATTAGAAGAGATTTATAGAGTTTCAAAAAATGGAACTAAACTTATAATATCTATTCCAAATAATTTTTGTTATAAATATAAAAAAAAGGGACCGCATCAAGACCATGTAAATAATTGGAGGTATCAAGAGTTTATTGATTTAATGGCACCTAAATTTCAATTAATAGAAGGTAAAATGAATGGTTACTGGTTGCCAATTTTTAGAAAAAGTAGATATTCATTACAAATAGCATACCATCATAAATTAGAATATTATAATACCAATTTCTTTTTTGTGTTTGAATGTAAAAAGTAAAAAAAGATTTAATTTATGCGTTATAGATAAAAATTATTGATATATATGAGAGATAATCGAAACTATAATTGGAAAGAAGAAGTATCTGAGAGGCCGGAATATTCGTATATTGAGCAATGGATAACCCCTGAATCCAAAGTTGTTGATTTGGGTTGCGGTGATTGTTCTCTTTTAACGATTTTAAAAAAGAAAAAGAATATCTTTGAGTTCGGCATAGATATTTCAGAAAGCGGAATAGCCGTCTGCAAAAAGAAAGGATTAGGAGGTAGGGCAGGAAGAATAGATGTTAAATTAGAGGATATTCCCGATAATTCTTTTGATTTTTCTCTTTGTAATATAACTTTACAAATGGTAATGTATCCAGAAATTCTTTTACAGGAAATGAAAAGAATTTCCCGATATCAGATAATTTCTTTTCCAAATTTTGCTTTTTTCAAAAATCGATTAGAGTTATTACTTAAAGGGAGGATGCCCAAGACAATGCTTGGTGGATATAACTGGTATAACACAGGACATATTCATCAGTTAAGCATAAAAGATTTTAGAGAATTTTGTTCAAATAACGGACTAAAAATTATTGATGTTGCCTTTATTAATAAAGAAAAAACCATTAAAGGAAACATTGCCGGTTTTTTAGAAAAGTTTTGGCCAAATTTTTTTGCTTCTATTGTAATTTATTTATGTACCAAACAATATGCGTTATAATTTTTGCACATTATTTGATAAAAATTATTTATATCGGGGTTTAGCTCTTCATACTTCTTTAATTGAACATTGTCCTGATTTTAAATTGTGGATTTTATGTATGGACGATACAGTTTATTCTGTTTTGAAAAATATGAATCTAAAAAACATAGAACTTATTGCTTTAAAAGATTTTGAAGATCCTGAGTTGCTTTCAATTAAAAATAGTCGCACTTCAGTAGAATATTGTTGGACTTGCACTTCCTCTTTACCGCTTTATTTATTAAAGAAATATCCAAATCTGGAAAACATAGCTTACCTAGACGCTGATTTATTTTTTTATAATAGTCTCAAACCGATTTATGATGAATTCGGCAATAACTCTGTTCTAATAATCAGGCATAATTATTCTAAAGAGTACGTTCATTTGGAAAAAAGGTCTGGTATTTATAATGTTGAAATGTTAATATTTCAAAATGACGCGAATGCAATAAATTGCTTGGATTGGTGGAGAAAAAAATGTTTGGAATGCTGCTCCGAACGATATAAAAATGGGAAATTCGGGGACCAACTATATTTAAATGACTGGCCCCAGAGATTTAAGAAAGTAAAAGTTTTACAACACAAGGGTGGGGGGGTAGCGCCTTGGAATTATAAAAATTATAAAATTACCCAAAAAAATAATAAAGTTTATGTTGATAATAATCCTTTAATTTTTTATCATTTTCACCAGTTATTTATATTTAGACCAAATCTGATTAAATTAGTCCGGGGCTATAGTCTTTCAAAGAATGTAAAAAAATTAATATACTATCCTTATTTAGAATCTTTGAGATTAGTTATGAATAAATCTAAAACTTTTCTTCCTGATTCTCATATTGGATTTAAAAAAAGAGAAATTTATAAAGATATTATTCGTCCAACCATATCAAAAATAATAAAAAAATGAAAGCAGTAATTTTAGCTGGTGGCTTTGCCACTCGTCTTTCTCCAATCACCAAGGTTACAAATAAACATTTATTGCCGGTTTATAACAAACCTTTAATTTTTTATGCTATTGAAAAATTGGTCGCAGCTTTCATTGATAGAATAATAATTGTTACCTCACCTTGGCATATTAATGATTTTGTCAACCTTTTGGGTTCTGGCCAGGGTTTTATTTCCAAAAATACAGGCAAGCAAATTCAGATTGTTTATGGTATTCAAAATGAACCATCTGGCATTGCTCAAGGTCTTTATATTGCCAAAGATTATATTGGCCAGGATAATTCTGTTTTGTATTTAGGTGATAATATTTTTGAAGATGATTTAACATCCTATATCAGAGATTTTCAAGAAGGGGCTATGGTTTTTCTCAAACAAGTAGAAGACCCCCGGAGGTTTGGCATAGTTACAGTTGATGAAAATAATAAGGTTTTAGAAATAGAAGAAAAACCCCAAAAGCCAAAATCTAATCTAGCCGTTACTGGTCTTTATATTTATGATAAGACAGTTTTTGACAAGATGATTGGCCAGTCAACTTCGGAAAGAGGGGAGTACGAAATTAGCTATATTAATAACCTTTATATTAAAGAGGAGAAATTAAAAGCTGTTTTACTTAAAAAAGAATGGTTTGACGCTGGTACTTTTGATAGTTTACTCCAGGCCTCTTGCTTTATGCAAAAAAAATACCGTGAAAAAGAAGATAAAAACTAAAAATAGTTATTTTATAGAACTTCCTGTAATCTCGGAAAAAAACAGAGGTAATCTTTGTTTTGGAGAAATAAAAAAGCAAATTCCTTTTGACATTAAAAGATTTTATTATATTTTTGATGTTCCTCCAAAAACAAATAGAGCACAGCACGCTCATAAAACAACTAAACAAGTTTTGTTTTGCATTAATGCTTTAGTAAGAATAAAACTTGATGATGGTGTGAATAAAGATGAAATAATATTATCTAAGCCAAACGAAGGGATTTTTTTAGGGGAAATGCTTTGGACAGAAGTGACTAATTTTCAAAGGGATACAATTTTATTAGTTTTAGCCTCAGATTTTTATAAAGAAAATGATTATATTAGAGATTATAAGATTTTTAAAGAATATTTTAAAAAATGATTTTATTTAATGATTTTAAAAAACAATATTATTTTCTAAGAGATGAGATTGATAGCGCGATAAAAGAGGTTTTAGAATCGGGCTGGTATATATTGGGAAGCAAAGTAAATAAATTTGAAATAGAATTCGCTGATTATTTAAAAAGCAAATACTGCGTAGGAGTGGGCAATGGCTTTGAAGCAATTCAGATTTCATTAATGGCTTTGGGAATAAAAAGAGGAGACGAAGTTATTACTACCTCTCATTCAGCTATAGCTACCGGTTTAGCAATTAAAGCGGTAGGGGCTAATCCAGTTTTTGTTGATATTGATGATTATTATCACTTGGATGCTTCTAAAATAAAAGAGAAAATTACTAAAAAAACAAAAGCGATATTACCCGTTCATCTTTATGGCCAATCAGTAGATATTGAGAATATTAAAAAGATTGCTCAGAAAAATAATTTATATCTAATAGAGGATTGCGCTCAGGCTCATGGAGCGGAATACAACGGGAAAAAACTTGGGACCTTTGGACATGCCGGGTGTTTCAGCTTTTATCCCACAAAAAATTTAGCAGGTTTTGGCGATGGCGGCGCTATTGTTACCGATAACTTTGAATTATATGAAAAATCTAAGATGATAAGAAACTATGGTCAGAAAAATAAATATCAACATGAAATATGCGGTTTAAACAGCCGATTAGATGAATTACAAGCAGCGATACTTTTAGTTCAGCTAAGGCATCTGGAAGAATATAATGAGAAAAGAAGACAAATCGCTGTTCAATATTTTCAATTACTTCGCCATATTAAACAAATAAATTTGCCAAAAATAAGAAAAAGAGCTAATCACGTTTATCATTTATTTGTGATAGAGGCAGATAAAAGAGATGATTTAAAGGTTTATTTAAATAAAAACAATATCCCAACAATGATTCATTATCCTGTTCCAATCCATCAACAGAAATGTTTTAGCGAATTTAATAAATTAAATCTTCCAGTTTTAGACAAAAAAATATCTAAAATATTATCATTGCCCGTTCATCCATTTTTAGAGCAACAAGACATTATTTACATTTGTAACAAAATAGGAAAATTTTATGAAGATTAAAAAAGCCCTAATTACAGGAATTACTGGCCAGGATGGTTCTTATTTAACCGAATTTCTTTTATTAAAAAGTTATGAGGTTCACGGAATAATTAGGCGAGCCAGCACTTTTAACACTTCCCGTATTGACCATCTTTATCAAGACCCCCATCTTAATGGAATGAGGTTATTTTTGCATTATGGCGACTTGACTGATACTGGTAACATTGAAAGGTTAGTTAATCAAATTAAACCCGACGAGATTTACCATTTAGGAGCTCAATCCCATGTAAGGGTTAGTTTTGATATGCCAGAGTATACCGTTAATACAGATGCTCTGGGGACATTAAGAATTCTTGAAGCAATTAAAAACTCGGGTTTGCCAATAAAATTTTACAACGCGGCGAGTAGCGAGATGTTTGGTTTTTCTTTGCCGCCCCAAAATGAAAATACTCCTTTTCATCCGAGAAGTCCTTATGCTTGCGCTAAGGTTTTTTCTTACTATATAACTAGACTTTATAGAGAAGCATATGGAATTTTCGCTTGTAATGGAATTTTATTTAATCACGAAGGACCCCGTCGTGGTCCAACTTTTGTTACTCGAAAGATTAGCCGCGCTATCGCTAGAATTAAAGCCGGAATAGAGAAAAAAATATATTTAGGGAATCTTGACGCAAAAAGGGATTGGGGTTATGCCCCAGAGTATATTGAGGCAATGTATTTAATACTTCAGCAAGAAAATCCGGAAGATTATGTGGTTGCCACCGGCGAAAGCCATTCAGTTAAAGAGTTTTTAGAAGAGGCGTTTAAATACGCCGGTCTTGGCGATTGGCAGCCATATGTAGAAATTGACCCCCGTTATTTCAGGCCAGCTGAAGTAGAGGTTTTAATCGGAGATGCTTCAAAATCTAAAAAAGAATTGGGCTGGGAGCCAAAAATAAAATTTCAGGAATTAGTGAAAATAATGATTGATGCTGATTTTCGGAAATTAGGATTAAATCCTTCAGGAGAAGGGGATAAAACTTTAAAAGAAAAATTCCCAAATAAATGGTGGAAAATTGATTAAATATGATAAATCTTAAAGAAAAGAAAATTTTAATTACTGGCGCTCATGGATTTTTAGGAAAACATTTGGTTAAGAATTTATTAGAGAAAAGAAAAATTCCAAAAGAAAATCTATTTTTACCCACGATTGAAGAATTAGATTTAAGAAAATGGGAAGATTGCCAAAAAGCAGTGGAAGCGCAGGATATTGTTATACATTTAGCAGCTAAAGTAGGCGGCATTGGATTTAATAAAGAAAAACCAGGAGAGCTTTTTTACGACAATATTATAATGGGAGTGCAGATGATGGAAGCAGCTCGTCAAGCCAGAGTAGAAAAGTTTGTAGCAATAGGTACGGTATGCGCTTATCCAAAATTTACTCCGGTTCCTTTTAAAGAAGATGACTTGTGGAAGGGATATCCCGAAGAGACAAACGCTCCTTACGGTTTAGCCAAAAAAATGCTTTTGGTTCAAGCCCAGGCCTATAGACAACAGTATGGTTTTAATGCGATTTATCTTTTACCTTTGAATCTTTTTGGTCCCGGTGATAATTTTGACCCAAAATCTTCCCATGTTATGGCTGCCCTAATCTGTGAGATTTCACGGGCTCAAAAACAGGGTAGAGATTATATTAAAGTTTGGGGAACTGGCAAGGCAAGCCGAGGATTTTTGTATGTGGAAGATGCGGCTGAAGGAATTATATTAGCTACTGAGAAATATAATAAATCAGAGCCAGTAAATTTAGGTTCGGAACTGGAAATCTCAATAAAAGACCTGGCTGAATTAATTTGCAAACTTATGGATTTTAAAGGAGAGGTTCGTTGGGATGTCTCTAAACCTGATGGTCAGCCCAGACGTTGTCTTGATGTCTTAAGAGCAGAAAAAGAATTCAACTTTAAAGCAAGAACTAATTTTAAAGAAGGACTTATAAAAACCATTAAATGGTTTTTAAAATATGAATCCTAAAGTTTCTATATTTACCATTCCTAAACCATTCTCGGGTCCTATTAATGTTATTCAGCGAAACGCCATCCAAAGTTGGCTTTTACTTAAACCAAAATGTGAAATTATTCTTTTCGGTGAAGAAGATGGCATAGCCGAAACAGCAAAGGAATTTAATGTTCGGCATATCCCCGATATTAAGAAAAACGAATTTGGGACACCGTTCTTGGATTCAGTATTTAATTCAGCCAAAGAACAAGCCAATAATAATCTCCTGGTTTATGTTAATAGCGATATTATTCTGACAGACGATTTTATGAGAGCGGTTCAACAAGCGAGAAAATCTTTTTCTTCTTTCTTAATGGTAAGCCAGCGGTGGAACCTTGATATTAAAGAGGCAATTCAATTTGATGAAATTAATTGGAAAGATAAACTAAAGGAACGTTTAAGCAAAGAGGGGATTGGTCCTGTTGGAACTGATTGTTTTGTTTTCCCCCGTCGTTTTCAGCACGGCTTGCTTTCTTTTGTTGTTGGCCGCGATGGTTGGGATAATTGGTTTCTTTATCGAGCTCGTTCTTTAGGAGTTCCTTTGATAGACGGCACTCAGCTGATTAAAGCTATTCATCAAAACCATGATTATTTTCATTATCCTGAGGGAATAAAGAGAGGCAAAGAACTCCAAAAGAACCTGGAATTATTAGGCAGTCCTTTTTATGCTTTTTCTCCAAAGGATGCTGATTGGATTCTTACTGAACAGGGATTAAAAAAACAAAAGACATTTCTTGCTTTTCGCTATTGCTACCGTTTTTTGGGTTCTTTGCCGGCTTTTTATCCCTATTTTAGTCTTTGGCTGAAAGTGTTGTCATCGCCTGCTTGGCTGTTGGCTATAATAGTAAGAGTGTTGCAAAAAACTTTTTTTAAAAAATAAAAATTATATGAATTTCCTGGAAGATAAAAAAAAGTTAATATTAAAAATTATAGCAATTTTTTTAATACTTGTTCTCGGAATATCTTTTTTTGATAGAGGTCTGGCAAACGGAGTTGCTTTCATTATTTTTCTAGCTGCTATTACTTTTTTCGTACTTTTCAAAATTGGAATAAACAACAAAGAGTTGTATTTGCTTTTTATAATCACTCTTTTAATTCGTTTAGGAGCGGTTTTGTTTATTCATTACGCTGATTTTCAACCCTTTAGCGGCGGCTACGGCGACTATGTTGTTTATCAGAAGCAAGCCCAAGAAATAGCCCAAGCAGTTGGCCAGGGAAATTTTTCTTTAAAGGGATTATCTATTGGTCTTTATTATCCGGTTGTAATTGGTTATATTTATGCTTTGACAATGCCAGAGATGCTTATCGGTCGATTATTCGGCGTCTGGTTAGCAGCTATTTCTGTTCTTTTTGTTTATTTAATAGTTCTTGAAATCGGGGGAACAAGAAAATGGGCTTTTTTAATCGGTTTAATCATTGCTATTTATCCAAGTTATCTTTTTTTCGGAAGCTTGTTGCTTAAAGATACTTTAATTATTCCTTTAGTTTTAGCTGGGTTGTTGTTAATTTTAAAATTAATTAAGAATTTTCTCTGGAGAAATTTTATATTTTTTTATGTCATTTTAGGAGCTACTATTCATTTCCGTTTTTATATTGGTTACGCGGTTTTGTTTACTTTTATTTTTTGTTGGTTGTTGCTTTGTAAATTGCAAATAAGAAAAAAACTTGTCTGTGGGATAATAATGATTTCTCTCTTAGGGTTTTTGCCGCAATTTTTAGGTTATGGTTATTACGGATACAAAACCATTAAAGGATATCTGAATCAGAAAACTATTACTTTTTATAGAGAAATAGTTTATGCATCCATACCTTCTTCTGCTGTCATATCTTCAGAAATATTAAGTCCGGAAACACCAAACCCGAAAGAGGAAGGGGTTTTAAAGAAATTATTGGTAAAAGTATTTCCTAATATTGGGAAAGCATCGGACACGAGCTACAGTTCAACAATAGAAGTAAAAACAGATATTGATGATTCTTCTAATTTTTTAATAAATTATTCAAAATCTTTTATCTGTGTATTGTTGGGACCTCTTCCTTGGCATATACAAAATTACCGGCAGTTATTTGTTTTATTTGAGACGATTCCTTGGTATTTTTTACTTTTTTTTATCGGAAAAGGGGTTTTTGTTACTTTAAAAGATAAGCGGATTGCCTTGCCTTTGTTGGTTTTCAGCGCAATATCATTAGGAGTTCTCGCTCTTTTTATAAGCAACTTCGGAATTATCACCAGGATTCGTATTCCCAGTTTTATTGCTCTTTTGTGTTTAATCTCATTGGGTTTTGAAAAATCAAAAAGCATTAAAATTCTATGAACATTGCCAGGAATGGTCTAATTATTTTTTGCTCAAAAGTAATTATCGCTGTTTTGCTTTTTTTACCGCAAATTATCCTTGCAAGAAAGCTTGGTCCAGACGGACTGGGTGTTTATAATTTATTTTTAACTATTTCAGGAATCTCTTTACTTTTGGGAAATCTCGGCGTAGGGAATGCCTCCATTTATTTAATGAATAAAAAGAAAGAGAGCCCTGTTCAATTATTTTCAAACTCCCTAATTTTTGGAGTGCTATGGGGAATTATTTTATCTGGTTTATTTTATTTGATTTATTTGGTTTTCCCTTCATTGGTTTCTGGTTTATCAAAAGGTTATGTTTTTTTGGCTATTCTAGTTATTCCAATTATACTTTTGTATAATTATTTATTACCTTTTCTTTTGGCAAAATTTCAAATATTTAAATGGTCTTTTTTTTCTATTTTATATGCTGGTTTGATTTTATTAGGAGTAGTAATTTTAGTGGAGGTTTTTGATTTTGGAACAACGGGAGCTATTTATGCGGTGGTATTCAGCTGTGTTTTCAGTTTGTGTGTTGTTTTTATTTATCTTTTAAAACTCTTTTCTTTAAAATTACATTTTGACAAGAACTTATTTGGAAAAGAAATTCGGTTTGGCATTAGTTCTTATCTTGGAGATGTTTTTAATGGGAAAAAAATAAATTTTATGTTAAATTTATTTATTATTAATATTTTTTTAGGTATGACTGATGTTGGATATTATTCAGTTGCTTTTAGCATTACTACAATTTTATTTTTTATTCCTTATTCTTTTCAACAGATTCTTTATTCTGCTTGGAGCTTATCTAGTGAAGAAGAAATTGATAAAAAAACACCCGAAGTTGGGCGCCAAATTCTAATTTTAGGATTTTTATCCGCAATATTTTTTGCTTTAATTGGAAAATATTTTATTATTTTATTTTATGGAAAAGAGTTTTATCCTTCCATTGTTCCGTTTTTTTTAATTTTGCCAGGTTTTATTTTTATAACTTTTGCTAGTGTTTTTTTCAATAATTTTTTTGCCAAAGGCAAACCTTATATTGCAAGTTGTATTTTAATTTGCGCTATAACTATTAATATTTTTTTAAATCTCCTATTGATTCCAATGATTGGAATTAAAGGAGCGGCAATCTCGGTTTCCATTTCTTATTTTATCGTTGCTGTTCTGGCAATACTTTTTTTTGCAAAAACTGCAAAAATTCCATTTAAAAAAATAATTAAAATTCAATGGTCTGACTTTAAGCCACTTTTTAATGAGTTTGAGCGATTATTTAAAGGACCAGGGAGATTATTAACAGAGATTCCCGACCTTAATCTTAAGAAATTAAAAGATTATTACGAAAAAAAAGCAATAAACGGTCCAAATGTGATAGAACAAACTTTTAAATCTTCAAAATTTTATAAAAGAATTTTTTACTCAAACAGGGTTGATAAAGTAATGGAAATGCTTGATATTGAACCTCAGGATAAAATTCTTGAACTTGCCTGCGGAGAAGGTTATTATACAAGACAAATTGCAGCAGTTACTCTAAATTTGATTGCAACCGATATATCCCAACATTATTTAGATAAAAGTAAATCCTATAATCCCTATAAAATAATAGATTATGCTTGTTGTCCCGTAGAAGAATTGCCCTTTGCTGATAACTCTTTTGATAAGATTTTGATGTCTGAAGTTATAGAACATTTACTTGATTGGAGAAGCGGTATTAAGGAAATTAAGCGGGTTTTAAAACCGGGGGGTAAATTAATAATCACTACGCCTAATAAATATTCTTATTTAAATCTTTTATGTCATCTAAGGGCAAGAATTAGAAACCGGCCCTTTGATGAAGAACATATTAAAGAATTTTCAAGAAAAGAATTAGAAAAATCATTAGAAAAATATTTTAATATTGAAAAATTTTCTTATACAAATTATTTCCCAGTTTTTCTACCTAAGTTTTTGTTAAAAATTATAAAGTTTCAAAGAACAAAAAAAATTATTCAGAAAATTGAAGGATTTTTTGAAAAAATTCCTGTGGTCCGCGAGGCAGGTTTAATAATAATTATTAGGGTTGTAAAACCTAAACTTAAATAAATTTATTATTTTTATTTTATTATTTAAATGTATAAAATGGCTAAGAATATTAAAATTTGTTATGTAGTTAGCGTAGAGATGACCATAAGGTTTATATTATTTAATACTTTAAAATTTCTTAAAAATCAGGGTTATGATGTTTATGTTGTTTGTTCTTCTGGAAAATGGTTAAAGAATATTGAGAAACAAGGCATAAAAATAAAAACCATACGATTTAAAAGAAAAATTAGTCCAATTTCTGATTTAATTACCCTTTTTAGATTATATTTTTATTTTAAAAAAGAAAAGTTTGATATTATTCATACTCATACACCGAAACCCGGCTTGATTGGTCAATTAGCCGCTAAGATGGCTGGTATTCCTATAATTGTGAATACTATTCACGGTCTTTATTTTCAAGAAAAAGATTCCTGGCTGAAAAGAAAATTTTTTATTTTAACGGAAAAAATAGCGGCAAAATGCTCTAATCTTATTTTCTTTGTAAATAGAGAAGATATTGAAACAGCAGTTAAAGAAAAGATTTGTGAATCTGATTTGGCTAAGTATTTTGGCGGAAGTATTGATTCTTTTAAATTCAACCCGGAAAGATTTTCCCGGCAATGGATTTATCAAAAAAAAAGAGAATTGAATTTAGACCCAAGCTTTAAAATTATCGGTATAGTTGGAAGATTAGTAAAAGAAAAAGGTTATTTAGATCTTTTTCAGGCACTTAGAAAAGTTTTAGAGAGATTTCCCAAAACTCTGCTTTTAATAGTCGGATTTTTAGAGTCAGAAAAAAAAGATGCTTTGGATCCCAACGTTATCGTTAAAAATTATGGAATAGGAAAAAATGTTATATTTTTGGGGGAGCAAACAAAAGTTGTTGAGTTATACGTCTTGATGGACATATTTGTTTTACCCTCTCATCGAGAAGGTCTTGGCTTGGCAATTTTAGAGGCTTCGGCTATGGAGAAACCAGTAATCGTTACTGATATTAGGGGATGCAGAGAAGCAGTTGATGATGGCAAAACAGGCATTTTAGTTCCTTTAAGAAATCCAGAAAAGTTAGCCGAAGCCATTATTTATTTGCTGAATAATCCGGAAAAAACAAAAGAAATGGGGATAAGGGGAAGAGAAAAAGTTCTCAGAGAATTTGACGAAAGAATAATTTTTAGTAGAATAAAAATAGAGTATCAAAGATTGATAAAAGAAAAATTGAAATGAGAATTCAGATATTTTTTAAAAAATTTATTGATTTTTCTATGGCCCTGATTGGATTAATTAGCTTAGCTCCAGTTTTTGTTGTTCTAGCTGTTTTAATCAAATTAGATTCAAAGGGGCCCGTATTTTTTCGACAGAAAAGAATCGGGCAAAATGGAAAGATTTTTAAAATCTGGAAATTTAGAACAATGATTAAGGAAGCTCAAAGCCTTGGTTTGAGATATGAGGTGGCTAAAAACGACCCAAGAATAACCAAGATTGGTAAATTTCTTCGGAGGTTCGGGATTGATGAACTGCCTCAATTTATAAATGTGATTTTAGGAGAAATGTCTTTAGTTGGTCCACGAACAGCTCTTCCTCATCAAGTTAAAAGATATTCCGAACTTGAAAAAAGACGATTTCAGGTAAAACCAGGAATAGCTTCTTTAGCTCACATTAAAGGTTGGAACGCCCTTTCTTGGAAAGAGCGGATAAAATTAGATATTTGGTATATAGAGAATTGGTCTATTTGGTTAGATTTTAAAATTTTATTAAAAATCGGAATAATTGTTTTATTGGGAAAAGGACAGTATGGGAAAAAGGGATTAGTAAAAGATTATGATCAAAAGTAAAAATAAAAATTTTAAAAAATGGGGATATAAAGAAAATAGCAAAAAACTATATTCAAGAACAAATGTCCATAAAAATTTTTCTGAAAAAGATATTGATGTTTGGATGTTGGGAATAGTTAAAATTAAAGGTGATGAAAGAATATTAGATTTAGGTTGTGGCGATGGGAAACAAATAATAGCTTTTGGAAAGAAGTTAACTAAGGGTGGGAAAATTATAGGATGTGACATTTCTAATGAACTTCTTAAGAAGGCAGAAGAAAAAGCAAAGGAAAACAACATAAATGCTTCTTTTTTATTGCATGATATAAATCAACCTTTTTCCTTCAAAGACGAAGAATTTGATTTTATTTCTTCGCTTTTTTCTATATATTATGTCAAAAATCCTCTTAAGGTGATACTTGAAATTAAACGTTTATTAAATAAAAAAGGAAAATTATTTATTGCTGGGCCTACGCCCAATAATGCAAGGGATTTTTGGGAGCTTCATTCGAAAATTACCAACAAAAAAATACCCCAAGTATCTTTAGAGAGAGGGACAAGAATTCATAATACTTTTATTCCTTTGATTAGAAAATATTTTAGAAATACAGAGATAGACATATTTAAAAATATCGTTCATTTTCCGAGTTCTGAAGAACTTCTTAAATATTACTCATCGTCACTTTTACTTGAGGAAAGTTCAAAAAACAGAGAAGAAAAGAAAATATTTTTAGATAAAATGAAAAGAGAAGTTGAGAAGTTTATAGAAAGAAATGGGGCCTTTGACATAAAAAAAGAAGTTTACGGCATCTTGGCTTATAAATAACCAAAAATATAATGAGAGTTTTAGTGATAGCTCCTCATCCGGACGATGAAGTTTTAGGATGCGGGGGGACAATAAAAAAATATACTAATAAAGGAGACGAGGTTTATCTTTGTATTGTAACCCGGGCTTATACTCCTGATTGGAACCAGGAATTTATTGATAATAGAAAAAAAGAGATTAAATGTGCTAATAATATTCTTGGAATTAAAGATACATTTTTTTTGGATTTGCCAACAGTTAAATTAGATACAATCGGTCAGAAAAAACTGAATGATTTAATTGCTGGAAACGTTAAAAAAACAGAGCCGGAAATATTGTATATTCCTTTTGCCAAAGACACTAATAAAGACCATTGTTTAATTTCTGAAGCATCGCTTATCGCTTCAAGGCCTAAACCCGATTCTTCAATAAAAAAAGTATTGTTTTATTCCTATGAAGCCCTTTCTTTTATTCCTAATCTATATACAGATATATCTGATACCTTGGAAGATAAATTAAAAGCTATGTCTTGCTATAAAAGTGAGCTGAAGGATTATCCTCATCCTCGTTCATTAGAAGCTATAAAGATTTCAGCTCAAAAAAGAGGAATAGAGTCGGGACTAAAAGCAGCCGAATCTTTTATAATTATAAGAGAAATAATAAAATAAAAAATGAAAAAGCGATTTGAAAATTGGATATATCCTAAAATTGAGGAAGCTAAATTAACTAAATATAACTGGTTGGTTCAACACAAAAAAAATCTTAAACTGGGTAAAAAAACAGACATCGGCGCTTTTTGTTATATTAACGCAAAAGAGGGCGTGATTATTGAAGATGATGTTCAGATAGGAGCCGGGGTTAAAATTTATTCAATAGATACAATAGGTAATAAAAAAGGGAAAGTTATTTTAAAGAAAAACTGTAAAATCGGCGCTAATTCAATAATAATGCCTGGTGTTACAGTAGGCGAAAATTCAGTAGTTGGATCCCTGAGTTTTATTAATAAAGATATTCCCTCTAATGTTGTGGCTTTTGGCATTCCAGTAAAAATAATTAGAAAAATAAATGAAAAACAAATATAGAATACCGCTTTCAAAACCAGATATAACTAAAAAAGAAAAAAAAGCAGTGTTAGAAGTTTTAAAAACTTCTTATTTGTCTTTGGGGCCGAAATTGAGAGAATTTGAAGAAAAAATCGCAAAATATATAGGGGTAAAATACGCAATAGGGGTTAATAGCGGAACCAGTAGTTTGCATTTGATTATCCGGGCATTGGGAATAAAAGACAACGATGAGGTAATTACCACGCCTTTTTCTTTTATTTCATCGGCAAACTGCATTTTATACGAAAGAGCCAAGCCGGTTTTTGTTGATATTGACGAAAAGACGTTAAATATTGATGTTAAAAAAATAGAAGGAAAAATAACTAAAAAAACAAAAGCAATTTTAGCGGTTGATGTTTTTTCACATTCGGCGAATTGGGAGATATTGGAGAAAATTGCTAAAAAGCACAAACTCTTTTTAATTGAGGATTCAGCCGAAGCTTTAGGCTCTGAATATAAAGGTAGGAAATGCGGTAATTTCGGAAACGCGGCAATTTTATCTTTTTATCCGAATAAACAGATAACGACCGGTGAGGGCGGTATGGTATTGACAAATAACAAAAGAATAGCTGATTTATGCCGAAGTATGGCAAATCAAGGAAGAGAAAACAAAAGCGGAAAATGGCTTGAGCATATTCGTTTAGGCTACAATTACAGGATGTCGGAAGTTTGTGCGACAATAGGCGTCGTTCAATTGGAAAGAATAAAGGAGATTTTAAAAAAAAGAACAAAAATAGCGTTTCTTTATAGTAAAAAACTAAAAGATTTTAAAGAGATTGACCTTCCCGATACCTCCGGAGGTTGGTTTGTTTATGTTGTCAGATTAAAAAGAAAATATAGCCAGAAAAACAGGGATAAGATAATTAAAGAGATGCAAAAGAAAGGAATTCAGTGCTCAAATTATTTTTATCCTATTCATCTTCAACCTTATTACAAAAAAATATTTAGTTTTAAGAAAGGTGATTTTCCAATTTGCGAGGGAATTTCTGAAAGAACAATTGCCCTGCCTTTTTATAATAATTTAACAGAAAAAGAGATTGATTTTGTTGTAAAAAACTTAAAAGAAGCAGTTAATAATATTAAACCCCGTTAGAAATTTTAAAATTCAAGTGTTTAAATTTTGAAAATAGCAATTTCTTTAAATTTCTGGAATTTCTAACGGGGTAAATAAATGCCTTTTCTAATAAAAAACACAAAAACCCGTTTTATATTTTTTCTCGCAGCCGATGTTATTTTAATATTTCTGG
>PEYC01000060.1 GCA_002774555.1 Candidatus Nealsonbacteria bacterium CG08_land_8_20_14_0_20_36_22 | reverse complement strand
CCCTTGTTGGGGAACACACTCTCATATCCCCTACCCGTCATCGCCTTGGTAGGCCATTACCCTGCCAACTAGCTGATGAGCCGCAGACCTCTCCCAAAGCGGATTGCTCCTTTACCCTTCGATTGCTCTCAGGGTCTATCGGGAATTAATCCCGCTTTCGCGGGATTATGCCCGTCTTTGGGGTAAGTATCTACGTGTTACTAACCCGTTCGCCGGTTTCCTCCTTCGTCCTTGCGGACTCCGAAGGACCCCTTGACTTGCATGCCTTATCCACGCCGCTAGCGTTCATCCTGAGCCAGGATCAAACTCTCAAAAAAAATTATCGGGACAACTCTAAAAAACTAAATTATTTTTATTAAGTTTTCAAAGAACAAAATCAGGAAGAGACCTCCTGATTCCTTTAAACCTTTTCTTTTATTTATCTTCTTTATCTACCCACAACAACACTTTTTCTTCTTTTTTGCTTTCTTCTTTGCCATATTTTTATCTCTTCTAATTTCCATTTTACTCTTCCCAAAACTTGTGTCAAGAGCCGAGGAGAGGACTTGCACCTCCAACCTGCGGTTTACAAAACCGCTGCTCTTCTATTAAGCTACCTCGGCATTATTTCCCTTTTTTCACTTTCTCCCAAAAGTCATTGGAAAATTTACTTCTATTTTTAAGAGATTTCTGGCGAAGACGAATAAGCCAATTATTGGTTTTATCATCTGTTCTTAGTAAAAAAATCCTTGTTTTGGAAAGTATTTTTTGCAACAAAATTCCTTTAGAAACAGATTTAAAAAATCTATTGTTTCTAATTTTTTCTCTTATTTTTCCAAAAGTGCTTGTTTCCTTAACCTGTTGGGTTGGCAATTCAGCAAGAACCGGAATTTTTCGAATTACAATCACGCTCATACCCATAAGACCAATAAATAATATAATTATAGCAATTGGTTCTAACATAGTTTAAATTTCATATCTCGTAAATCTTTTTACAGTAATATTTTCGCCTAATTTAACAATATGCTCATTAATTAAATCTTTAATAGTTTTGGTCTCGTCTTTAATCCAGGGATGAGACATTAAAGAATTGTCTTCAGGATCCACGGCCGCAATCTGTAAACAAAGCTCGTGAGCCAAGTTCTTAAAGTCGTCTGATTTAGCGACGAAATCTGTTTCACACCGTAATTCTATTATTGCTCCAATTCTTTTATCAGGATGAATATAACTATCAACTATTCCTAAACAAGCTTTTCTTTTCGCCTTCTTCCCTGCTAATTCTCTCCCCCATTTTCTTAAAACATCTTTTGCTTTCTCAAAATCCCCCTTTGCTTCTTCAAGGGCTTTTTTACATTCTGAAACAGACACGCCCGTTTCCCCTCTTAATTGTTTTATTTGTTTTATAGAAATCATTTTTTCGCTTTAAGTATTACTTCTTTAACTTTATCGAGAATATATTTAACCGACGAAATCGCGTCGTCATTTGCCGGAATTGGATAGTCAGCTAAGGTTGGGTCAACATTGGTATCAGCAATACTAATAATCTTTACCCCTTTCTTTTTAGCTTCCTTGATTGCCAAATTATCCTTTTTCATGTCTAAGATAAAAAGTGCCTCTGGAAGTTTCTCCATATTTTTAATCCCGCCAAACTTAATTTCCAAATTCCTTATTTTATGGTCTATTTTGGCCTGTTCTTTTTTTGTGTATTTTTTAAGCTCACCTTTTTCTTTTTTTCCTTCAAGTTCTTTGAAATATTCTAACCGTTTTTCAATGGTTTTAAAATTTGTCAAAGTTCCGCCAAGCCATCTTTCTATAATATAGGGCAAATCACATTCTTTAGCAACATCCCTCGCCATATCCTTTACCTGAACTTTTGTACCAACAAAAAGCAGGGTTTTATTTTCTGAAATAAGTTTTTTGATAAAGCCAAGGGCCTCTCTGAATTTTTCTGTTGTCTTTTCCAAATCAATAATATGAACAGCGTTTCTGACCCCAAAAATATAGGGTTTCATTTTTGGATGAACCTTTGATGCCCGATGACCAAAATGCAAACCCGCATTAGCCATCTCCTCGGGGTTAATCCCAAATTCATCTTTTTTATTTTTTTCTTTCTCTTCCACCATAATATTTTTAATATATCATTATTTAAAAACTAAATCAAGCCATTGATTTTTAAAAAGAATTTTGATAATATTAAAATATTATGAAGAAAGACATCCACCCTAAATATTATGAAAAAGCAAGAGCAACTTGTGCTTGCGGAAATTCTTTTACAATTGGCTCAACAAAGGAGTTTATTGACGTTGAGATTTGCTCAAAATGTCATCCATTTTACACTGGAAAAGAAAAACTTATTGATACCCTGGGAAGAGTGGAAAGGTTTAAAAAGAGATTAGCAAAGAAAAAAGTATTAAAGAAAAAGTAATATGTCAGAAGAAAACTCAATAATTATGGAAATCAGGGCTGGAACCGGAGGCCAAGAAGCTGCTTTGTTTGTCGGAGACCTTTATGGAATGTATAGTAAATATGCTTTTTCTCAAGGATGGAAGCAAAAACTTTTAGATGCTCATCCGACAGAAATTGGCGGATATAAAGAAATTATTTTCAGTCTTTCCGGTGAAAATGTTTTCTCTCAGATGAAGTGTGAAGCAGGAGTTCATAGAGTTCAAAGAATACCTAAGACCGAAAAATTAGGAAGAATCCATACCTCTACGGCAACAATAGCTGTTTTGCCAAAACCCAAAGAAACAGAAATTAAATTAAGACCAGATGAAATTAAAACAGATGTCTATAAATCTTCTGGTCCGGGAGGACAAAATGTTAATAAAAGGATGACGGCAGTGAGAGTAACTCATTTGCCGACTGGTTTAGTTGTCAGTTCGCAAAATGAAAGAAATCTTTTACAAAACAAAGAAAACGCTATGGCGATTTTGGCGGTTCGTCTTTTAGAAAGAAAAAAAACAGAAGAACAATCAAAGATTAGCGGCAGCCGAAACGCCCAGATCCATGCTGCGGAAAGAGCGGAGAAAATTAGGACTTATAATTTCCCCCAAGATCGGCTAACCGACCATAGAATAAAAAAATCCTGGCACAATCTTGAAAAAATAATGTCAGGAAAATTAGACAAAATAATCAAATTATTACAAAGTAGCCTCTAATTCGGCGATATCTTCTTCATACTGTTTAGTTATTTTCATTACCGAATCGCCATAGAATCTGTATTTTGAATTTGTAGTGCCGGAAAAATAAATCATCGCTGTCTGCCATTCTCCATTATAGGTCTGTTTGACTGCTCCGTAATCTGACAGATAAAGACCGGCTGCTAAAAAAGCGTCTTTGACATTCCAGGGATCAGCCGGCTTACCGCTAATTTCTTTTAAACGATCTCTATAAATCATCCAGGTTGAAGGAATAAATTGGGCAGGCCCCATTGCTCCTCCCCAACCATAACTCATTGGGCAAGAAACCGAAGTATTAAAAGAATCTCTACCTAATTCTTTAGTTATTTGTAAAAATGACGGAATATCTCTTTTGGGACTCATCACTCGCTGGGTAGCTTGTTCTGTCCGAATAAATATTCCTGCCCCGGTCAAAACATCTCTTAAATAACACTGACCAACATTTTTCCCGATATTTGACTCTTGAGTCAAAACAGCCAATAAAAAGGCCGGTCTGACTCCGGTAATTTTCTCCACGGATTTTGCTATTTCATAGGCCTCGCCAAAGGTAGGGGCTTTTGGAACGCCTATCAATTCAAATATCCTACTCCTAATTTCAGCTGCCTTTTTCTCAACCTCCTCTTTCTTTTGAAGGTAATTTTGATACTCCTTTTCGGTTAATTTCAAATAATACTCCTGCTCTTTTTGGGTTTTAGAGCTTTCTTCTTTCTGAAGAGTCTGGAGCTTCACCATTCTTTCCAAATCATCTTTTTCTTCGTCTAAGGATTGCTTCTGGTTTTCCAGGTTTGATTTTAAAATTTTAATATTCTGTAAAAGTTCTTTACTTTTGGTGTTTAAAACCTCTAAAGCCGTCAAATTATCAAAAAAGTCAGAGAGATTATTTTCCGCAATTAAAATTTCAATGATTGGCTTCTGGTCCTCTTCATAAATAGTTCTTAAAATATTAGCTAATTTGCTTTTTGAATCTTCTATTTTCAAAGAGGTCTTAACAATGGATGCTTCCGTATCTCCAATTTGAATTCCTAAGTCCTTAATAATTAAATTGCTTTGATAGATTTGGTAATCTAAATTTTTTATTTTCTTTTTTAAAGTATCAATTTTATTCTGAAGGGTCTTTTTTTCCTGTTCTGTTTTTGAAAGATCTTTTTCAATCGCATCGTTTTGCTCCGTATAATATACTTCGCATTTTTCAAGAAGGTTGCGACAATCTGTTGGCTCTAATTTGGAACATTGTTCTTCAATTTTCTCTATTTTGCAGATTTCTTCAAGATTTTCTTGAGCAAACACGGACAAAATAAAAATGCAAAACGTAAAAATCAAAATGTAATTCAAAATGTAAAAATAATTCTTTCTTTTTGAATTTTTCTTTTTCATTTTGATTTTTGATTTTTGATTTTTGATTTTTCTTCGGATTTTTCTTCCTCTTTTTCTTCTAGTTTTTCTTTCTCTTCTTTTTCCTCTGTCTCCTCCATTTCTTCTATTTTTTCTTCAATTGGCTTTTCCAGTTCCTCTTCTACTTTCTCCGGCGAGGTTACAACAGCCACAATTTCATCCGGTTCTCTTTGGAGCTCAACTCCTTTTGGTGTTTGCAAATCCTTGATTAAAATTTCATCTTCAAAGGTCTTAAGTTTTTCAATATTAACTTTAATTTCGTGAGGAAGATTTTGAGGCAGGGCTTTTACTGTAATTTCTTGAATTTCTTTAACTAAAGTTCCTCCTAAATCCTTAACTGCCAATGAAATTCCTTCAAATACCAAGGGCACAGCCGCTTCAATTCTCTCAGTAAGAATCGGCTGATAAAAATCAACGTGAATCGGCTCATCAGTTAATGGATCTTTTATTACTTCATGAATTAAGACAGGGAATTTCTTATCCTCTATTTCCAAAGAAATCAAGGAACTCTCACCAGCTGTTTTATAAACTTTATCAAACTTTTTTGAATTAATCGCTAACGAAATATTTCTTATTTTTGGTCCATATAAAACAGCAGGCAGAACACCCTGCCTTCTTAAATTTTTCACCTTCTTTCCGAGCTCTTTCCGAATTTTGACCTTAAGGATTAACATACAATGCGGATGCATTGAACCGGACATATATCAGCTGCTTCTTGATTGCATCCAATTTTTTCTACTTCCAATTCATAGTTTCCTTTAGAATTAACTTTTGAACCAATGACCTGTGACTTTCCATCACTACTTATTTGCCAATATTTCGGACAGACAGCTGCGCAAGAACCGCAACCAATGCATTTTTGATGCTCTTGAATTATTTTCATAACTTACCTCGCTTTTTACTATTTAACAATAAAATTGTTTGAATAAAACTTCTGGTCTTCTTTAAATTCCTCACTAAAACGACATCCTAAACAAGCAGAAATAGCTAATCGGTGAAATCCTTCCTCTATTTTTGGTAAGGTGAGCTCAAACGCTTTAATTTGTTTTGGTTCAACGCAGTTTTCAGTAATATCTTCTTTTGGGCAATCCACATAACGATAATTTTCCCAGTTATCGCTTTTCTTTTGAATATAATAAGGATAGCAAGAAGAAAAACAAATGCTTTCTTTTAAATTATTATCAATTTTTATTTTCAAAACCTCCCCAGCCATATATTCTGTTTTATCTGTGAGTACGTTAATATTTTTTTCTTTCGGTGTTTTCGGAAAAATTAAAAAAACAATCAAAACTATAAAAATTAACAATGCCAATCCTCCAATTATTATTAAAATATCTTTTTTTTGCATATTTTACCCTATTAAATGCTTGCTAAAGCAAATTTAACGGGGTTAAATTTTATTTCTACTACCGAATAATTTTATTTTTTCTTCGACCTTTTTTTGAACTTCATTTTGGACGACTGCTAAAATTTTATATGGCTTGCTTTCTCGGGTTCTAAAAGCTGCTGCCAAAGATTTTTTCCAAACGATTCTTAATTCTGTATTAATGTTAATTTTAACAATTCCCAATTTTATAGCTTTTTTAATTTGATGCTCAGGAATTCCAGAGCCGCCGTGTAAAACCAAAAATACTTTTGTTTTTTCTTTAATCTCTTTTAATCTATTAAAATTAAGTTTAACATTTTTGTAAAAACCATGCCTGTTGCCAATAGCGATTGCCAAACTGTCTATTTTTGTTTCTTTAATAAACTTCTCTGCTTTATTTAAAGAGGTTAAATTGTCTTTTTTTATATCTTCTAACTCTCCCTCCACTAACACTCCTTTTTTATAAGCGCACTCTATTACCTTTTTAGCATATTTTATATTCTTTTCAAGGGGTAAGCCGGAGCCGTCAAAATGAACGGCCGAAAAACCGTAATCAACAGCCCTTTTAATTAAATCTAAATTTTTGCCGTGATCAAGGTTTAAAAAAGCATTTACCCGGTATTTTGCTTTGGCAATCTCAAATAAAGCAATTACTTCCTCTAAACCTAAATAGCCAAGCTCTCCTCCCGAAGTTCCTAAAATCACCGGGCTCCTTAATTTTTGCGCTGCGCCTAAAATTCCCCTTAACTGCTCAAGGGCGGAAAAATTAAACTGGCCAATCGCCCATTTCTCTTTTTTGGCTTTTTCTAAATAATTTCTTAAGGTCATAATCTCTTTTTAATAACTTTAACTTTTTCAAATTCATCGCCTTCTTTTAACAGACCGTTTTTAGCTCCCCATTTCTGAAGACATGAGGCAGAGTTTGCTATGCCTAATTGAATTGAATATTCTATATTCCCTCCTGTTCTAATAAAACCCGAGACGAATCCGGAACCAAAAGAATCACCAGCTCCGGTTCTGTCAACTACTTTTACTTTTAAGATTTTTGCTTGATAAAGTTCTTTCCCGTCCGAAACCACTACTCCTTCCGGCCCTTTTGTCATTATAGCAATTCCGGGACACATCTCATCAATTTTTTTGAAAATTTCTTTTTCTTTATTGTATTCAATATTGGTTAATAAAGAAGCCTCCTCTTGGTTTAAAATTAAAATATTTATTTTTTTAAGAATCCTCTTAAGAGTTTTTTCCGCTAAAGAAAGCTGGCAAATGCTGGGATTAAAAGCAATTTTAACTCTATTTTTTTGGGCAAAATCAACGATATTTTTAGTAAGGACGAAAGTTTTCTCAGAAGGAGGAGCTATATAAAACCAATTCGCGGAAAGTTTCTCGTATGGAATATTTTTTTCTGTTAAATTCTCAGATGCCTCCCGATAACCCAAAATAGTTCTATCTATATTTTGGCCGGTTAAAACAACAGAGTAATTGGTTGGTTTAAGTTTTGTTTTTAAAACAAATTGGCAATCTATCCCGAGATTCTTTAATTCTTCAATGATTTCTCTGCCAGAAACATCATTTCCTACCCGACCGCAATAAGCTACCTTAAACCCCTGTTTTGCAAAAGTAGCAGCTGCATTGGTTCCTCCGCCCCCAGAAGAGAAATAAACATTTTCAACATCAATTTTTGAACCCAAATTAAAACAAATTCCTTTGCCGGTAATGAATTTTCTATTTTTTAATACCTCAAAATTTTTAGGTCTTACAAAAACATCCCAAGTCGCCGAACCAAATGTAATTATATCAAACATATTATTTTTTCTTTGATAAATCCCGTTAGAGATTCGCCCTCTTTATATTTTATCTTTGTCCAGTAATCTCTAACGGGATAAATTTAAAATTGTTTTAATTATGGTGTCTGGATTTAAAGACATTGATTCTATTCCTTCTTTTACTAAAAACTCGGCAAAGTCGGGAAAATCGCTGGGCGCCTGACCGCAAATTCCACAGTATTTATTTTTCTCTTTACAAATCTTTATCACTCTTTTTATTATTTTTTTCACTGCCGAGTTATTTTCGTTCGCAATGCCAGAAATAAGAAAATTATCTCTGTCTAAACCCATTATTAACTGAGTTAGGTCGTTTGAACCAATACTCACTCCGTCAAAAATATCCAGAAACTCCTCTATTAGAATAGCATTGGAAGGAATTTCGCACATTACATAAACCTTCAATCCATCTTTTTCCTTTACCAACCCTGTTTTTTTCATAATGGCAAGCACTTTTTCTCCTTCTTCCGGAGTACGACAAAAGGGCACCATAACAGAAACATTATTCAACCCCATTTCCTCCCTGATTTTTTTAATTGCCCGACATTCCAGTAAAAAAGCCGGAGCGAACTTTTCATCGTAATATCTTGAAGCACCTCTCCATCCCAACATTGGATTTTCTTCCAATGGTTCATATAATTCTCCTCCAATTAAAGAACGGTATTCATTTGTCTTAAAATCGGAAAATCTTACTATTACTTCCTTGGGGTAAAAAGCAGCTCCTATTTTTGCAATACCCTCTGCCAGTTTTTCCACAAAAAACTCTGTTTTGTCAGAATATCCATATGTTGCCTTATCAATTTTATTTTTAAGTAATTTCGGAAGTTTTTTGTAATTTACCAAAGCCAAAGGATGAATTTTTATTTTATTGGCGATAATAAACTCCTCTCTGGCAAGGCCTACGCCATCATTGGGGATAAAGCTCATTTTAAATGCCTGATCCGGCTCCCCTAAATTGAGCATTATCTTAATTGGCAACTTCGGAAGTTTGGAAATATCCGTTTTTTTGATTTTGAATGAAATAATTCCCTGATAAACTTTCCCAATTTCTCCCTCGCTACAGTTCACTGTAATTTCATCCCCGGTTTTTAAAACTCTGGCGGCGTTTCCTGTGCCAACGATACAAGGTACTCCCAACTCCCTGCTTACTATTGCTGCATGGCAAGTTCTCCCGCCTCTGTCTGTTACGATAGCTGAGGCTAATTTCATTGCCGGCACCCAATCAGGATCTGTCATATCAGTTACCAAAACCTCTCCTTTTTTGAATTTTTTGATGTCTTTAGCATCCATTATTCTGTTTACTCTACCCTGTCCAATTTTACTACCAACGCTCAATCCCGTAACCAATATTTTTGATTTTTGATTTTTGATTTTTGATTTATCAATGGCATATTCCTCAAGAATATTAATATTTTTCCTGCTCTGAACTGTTTCTGGTCTTGCTTGAACGATATATAATTTATTGTCCCGACCGTCTTTTGCCCATTCTATATCCATTGCTCTCTTGTAGTGGTCTTCAATCAAAACAGACCATTTTGCTAAACTTAAAATTTCTTCATCCTGTAAAACAAATTTTTGCCTGTCTTTTAGGGACACGATTATGTTCCTTGTCGGTCTTTTTGGATTTTTGTTGTAAATTAATTTAATCAATTTCTTTCCTAATCTCTTCTCTAAAATCGGTTTAAATCCCTGCTTCAAAGTTGTTTCAAAAACATAATACTGGTCTGGCTCCACCATTCCTTTAACTACATTTTCTCCCAAACCGTAACTGGCGTTAATTAAAACAACATCGCCGAATCCGCTTTCAGTATCGCAGGAAAACATTACGCCGGAACTCGCCAAATCGCTTCTCACCATTATTTGAACTCCAACAGAAAGAGCAAATTTTAACTGGGGAATTTTATTTTCTTGACGATAAACAATAGCTCTGTCAGTAAAGGTTGAAATAATGCTTTTTCTCACTGCCTTTAATAATTCATCGCCTCCTATTACGTTAAGATAAGTTTCAAACTGACCAGCAAAAGAAACATTGGGCATGTCTTCGCAAACACCAGAAGTTCTA
>PEYC01000001.1 GCA_002774555.1 Candidatus Nealsonbacteria bacterium CG08_land_8_20_14_0_20_36_22 | reverse complement strand
CCGGCTTTTAAAAAGGACTAGAGATTTTGCCCAAGTTGAAGGAAAAGGAATAATTACGGAACAAATTACTAAAAAGACCTTAGGATTTTTGGAAATTGATGAGCTTGGTTTAGAATCCGGCGACAGAAAAATTTTGGAAGCAATTATTAAAAAATTTGAAGGAGGACCGGTTGGTCTTCAGGCTCTGTCAGCCGCAACTTCAGAAGAAGAAGATACAATTTTGGATATTTACGAACCGTATTTGATGCAACTTGGATTTATTGAAAGAACCCCGAGAGGCAGAATCGCCACCAAAACCGCTTATCAGCATCTGGGAATAAAATACAAAGGTTCTCAAAAATCTTTAATATAAAATCAAAGTAAAGGCTCTTTAAAAAATTAATATTTCTTTTGGAGGTTAAGAAATGAAAAATCTACTAACAGAATGTCAAAACTTAAGCCAGTTTTTCCACAGGTTTGTTATTAAGGCTCCCGGAAAATTTATTGATAAACCAGTTTTGAAAATTGACAGATTAGGACGAAAAGAAACGCTTAGTTTTGGCCAATTAGCTGAAAAAGCCCAAGAATTTGCAATGCATCTTATTTTAAAAAGAGAAGTTCAACCTGGAGATAAGATAGCTATTTTAGGGAAAAACCGGGCTGATTGGGATATTGCTTTTTGGGGAACCATACTGATAGGAGCAATTCCTGTTTTAATTGACCCTGAAAGGAAAGTGAGGGCAGTAAAAAACCGTCTTTCTCAGACTGAAGCAAAAATTCTAATTATGGCTGATGATTATCAAAACGAAGAATCGCGTCAACACCTTAAAAAATCCGCCAAAACTCAAACTATTGAAATGACTGCTTATGAAAAACCAGGCCCAATTAATTCCATTTTGAAAACTTACCAAAATAAAATTAGAACTGATGACACGGCAGTTATTCTCTGTACTTCTGGCACAACCGGCGATCCCCGGGAAGTTGAATTAACCCACCGGAATTTAATTTACAACCTTCAGGGAGCTTTGGAGACAGTGAAGATTGGGCCCAAAGACAAACTTGGCCATATTCTTCCTCCCCACCATGCTTTTGGTTTAACAGTGGGCAAACTGCTGCCTCTTCGTGTTGGCGCCACCAACATCTACACGAATAAATATCATCAAATCACTGAGTTTATCAAAAAGGAAAAAATTACTATCTTTGTGGCAGTACCAGCTTTCTTTACTCTTCTAGCCAGAAAAATGGAGGAAGAACTCTCCAGAAAGAAAGAAAAAAACTGGTTTATTAAACTACTTGATTACTTTTTCCCGAAAATAATGGGGAAAATGATTATCCGAAAACAAGGATGGCAAAGTTTGAGATTCTTTGTTTCTGGAGCAGCAGCTGTGCCTAAATGGGTATTGCCAGTTTTTTGGAAAAGAGGGTTAAAACTCCAGGAAGGTTATGGAACAACAGAGAATTCTCCGGTTTATGGTTTCAATACAAATCCTAAAAAATTAGGATCAGTAGGCAGACCTATCCCAACGCTTCTGGTAAAAATTGTTGATAATGAGATTCTCCTTGGCGGACCCTGTATTATGAAGGGTTATTACAGAAATCCTGAAGCAACTCAAAAAGTAATTGAAGTAGATGAAAAGGAGATGCGCTGGCTTTATACTGGCGACTTGGGGTATTTGGACAAAGACGGCTATCTTTTTATCACCGGCCGGAAAAAATACATCATTGTTTTGCCTGGTGGCAAAAATGTTAACCCAGAGCTGGTTGAATCAGCGCTTTCTCAAGCAGAATTTGTTAAAGAAATATTAGTGGTGCCAGCCTATGATAGTGAGGGTCAAGAAACTGTCAAGGCAATTGTTTTCCCAAATCTTGATCAAATTGAAGCAAAGAACTCTCCGGAAGAGCTTAAAGAACTGGTTTGGCAAAACATTAAAGAATGCCAACAGAAAAATCAGGAGTTATCTCTTTTTGAGAGAGTATCTTCAAAAGAATTTTTGGAAATCCGAACAGAAGAATTTGCGAAAACTTCTACTGGAAAAATCAAAAGAGAGGTTTACCTCCCGAAATAAAACCCGTCAAGTCAATGACGGGTTTTTTAATATTTTTCCCCGATTAATTTCTTGTCCCGCCTGCCCCATAGTGAACCGCAGGTTTTACTACTGGGGTTTCTCAATTAATTTTTCGACTTTTAAAAGTTTTCCACAGTTGACGAGCTTTTATGTTCGGTAAATGTTCGGTATAATATAATAATACCAAGTAATATAAAGGGGTGTCAATATGTTAACTCCAAAACAAAAAAAGATATTTGAATATATAAAGAAATATATAAAGGAAAACGACTATTCCCCCTCTTTAGAAGAAATCGGAAGACATTTTAAATTAGTAAAATCTACTGTTCATCAACACGTAGAAACGCTTAAAGAAAAAGGTTATTTAAATAAATTAGATTATCAAGCCAGGACCATAGAAATATCAGAAAATAAAAAATACTCTGATTTGGTAGTTATCCCTCTGCTCGGAACTATCGCTGCTGGCCAACCTATTGAAGCAATAGAAGATAAAGAAATTATTGAAGTGCCGAAATCTCAACTATCTAAATCGGGAGAACATTTCGCACTAAAGGTTAGTGGTGATAGTATGATTGGCGAAGGGATTTCTAATGGAGACATTGTGGTGATAAGGAAACAACCGACAGCCGAAAACGGCGAAACGGTAGTCGCTTTGCTAAATGATAATGAGGTAACGCTAAAGAAAATTTATAGAGAAAAAAACGGCTTTCGTCTTCAACCCGCTAATCCAAATTTAAAGCCGATTTTCACAAAAGAGTTAGCAGTACAAGGAAAAGTTATTACTGTAATAAGAAAATTCAAAGAATTAAAAGAATTGAAAAAAAGCATCAAAACTGAGGAAAATAAAATTAAAAAAGAAAGGGAATTAGAGCCGTATTTGAATAAAGTATATCTCGGAGACATTATGGATCTTTTGAAAAAATTACCTGATAAATGTGTAGATATGATTTTTGGAGACCCTGATTATAATGTAGGAATAAAATATGGGGCTCAAACATATACAAAAAATTTTGATGAATACATTGATTGGTATATTGAGTTAACTAAGGAATCAATGAGAGTTTTGAAAGACGATGGAAATCTATTTATGCTCAATTATCCTAAACAAAATGCTCACTTACGAGTGAGATATTTAGACAATATTTATTCTTTAATTAACGAGTATGTGTGGGTTTATAATACCAATGTAGGCCACACTCCAAAACGCTTTACCACCGCTCATCGGACTATTTTACATATACGGAAAACAGAAAAAAATAAATTTTATAAGGATAATATAACCGTCCCCTATAAAAACCCGACTGATAAAAGAATCTTACACAATCTTAAAAATGGATCGAGAGGAAGAATGCCTTATGATTGGTTTTATTTCGACCTCGTTAAGAATGTAAGCAAAGAAAAAACTTATCACGTCTGCCAGATACCGCAAAAATTAACAGAAATGTTAATTAAGTCTTGCACGATACCCAACAATATAGTTCTAGTTCTTTTTGGTGGTAGCGGCTCTGAGTTAGAGATTTGTAAATTACTTAAAAGACAATATATTTCCGCAGAAATAGATCCAAAATATCACGAATTGATTTTATCACGATTAAAAAACGGTAAAATAAAAGAAAAATATAAATTACAATTTAGGAAAAATAAAAAAGAAAGTCAGATGTCTTCTCTCCCGTTATTTTAGTAAAGAGGTATAATCTTCTTTACTTGCTCAAAAGTGAAATGGTGTTTAAGTAAAATTAACGCCGCGAAAAACTTAGCCCTTCCGGCCCCTTTGGCGGTTCTACTACCTGTTCTCGTCTCTAAAACATACCTAATAGGAGAATTTACTTCTTGCCAAGTGAAGCGATAATTAAAATCTTCTTGAATCCATATCCATTTCAACATTAACAAATACAGCATAGGATCAATACCCGCCAATTTTGGCGGTTTTTTAGTGATAGTATTATTTTGATAAAGTTCTTCGAGTTGTTTCCAAAATGCCTCACTGTTTTTTTTGTTCTCTTGAAAATCTTTCATAATTTCCTCGAAAGTAAACTTTTGTGTGTTAATTTCTTTTTTATTTTTAAACGGAACTACTTCAAAATCATAAAGGTTGGCCCAGAATGCTGAATTTTTATTTGGTTTCTTCAATAATCTTTTTCTAAGTTTTCTGCCGGGATAACGAAGACCTATTGTTGGATTTTTTCGCATGCCTTCTACTATAAAAACATTGATCCTACGGGTCTATTTTTATAAGGACACAACGCTACGACGAGTTCCTGATAAATTTGTTTCGGATTTTTAATTTTTAATTCTATAATTTTTGACATAATTATTTTATAAAAAATTTGACATATTTTTTGTAAATTTTGGTAAATCTTTTATTTTCATAATTATTTAACCTTATACATCCCGGCGTGGCCGGGGATGATGAAATCGGCGAGTTGTAAAATTTTAACTTCTGCCATGTTTTTATATTAACTTTATTCTGCTTTTAATTTAACTCATTTTTGGGTTTTTATCAATCTTTTCCGCCGCCCTTAAATATTTTGTCTTTGTTTTTTTCGTCCTGGACAAATTTTTGTTGTATAATTAATTAATGAAAAAATATTCTTTAATAATTGTCTTTGTTCTATTGTTTTATCTGTCTCCAATTAAATCTTTGGCATCAAAAAATTTAGATATAGTTATCAACGAAATCGCCTGGATGGGGACAACTACTTCGGCGAACGATGAATGGATAGAATTATATAATAATACTCAAAATCCTATAAATCTTGATGGCTGGATTCTAAGAACCGGAGATGGAACTCCGGAAATCAAACTCTCGGGAATAATTCTTGCCGAGGGTTTTTATTTATTGGAAAAAACCGATGACAATACTGTTCCGGAAATTCCAGCTGACTTAATTTACAAAGGAGCTTTGAGTAATGATGGCGAGGATTTAAAACTTTTTGATAATTCTGGAAATTTAATTGATGAAACTAATTGTTCTTCTGGTTGGTTTGCTGGCGATAATTCCACAAAACAAACAATGGAAAAAACTTCTGCCGGCTGGCAAACCAGCAAAGAACCGGCTGGTACGCCAAAAGCAAAGAATAGCGAACAGAATCAAGAATTAAGAATTGCGGAGGTCAAACCTTTGCTAACTTATGCTTCGGGTATTGTTTTTAACGAAATACTGCCTTCACCTGAAGGACCAGACGAGACCGAAGAATGGATAGAAATTTTTAATCAAAACAATTTTGAGGTTGAGCTTTCGGAATGGAAAATTAAGGACCACAAAGGAAAAATTACTACTTATACCTTTCCTCCGGATACCAAAATCTCTCCTTTAGGATATTTAGTCCTTTTAAGACCTGAAACTAAAATTACTTTAAACAATGACGGCGATGGTTTGAGTTTAATCTATCCTAATGGAGAAATTGCCGATTCAATAACCTTTGAAAAGGCACCTTTGGGCCAATCATATAACAAAACTCCATCTGACTGGACTTGGAGCAATAATTTAACTCCTGGAGCAAAAAATATTATATCTTCTCCCCAAAACAAGCAAGAACCCTTTCTTACTAAAAAAACAGAAAAAACAGAGGACAGACCTCAGAACATTGAAAAACAAGAAGCCAATATTGCCCTATCATCTAAGGACTCTAATTACCCTGTTATTTTAATTGCTCTTATTGTTGCTGTGTTTTCAACAGGAGCTGTTCTAATTCTAAAAAAATATATAGACAAAAGTTAATTTTCTGGGTAAAATTAAGTTATGTCAGGGCATTCTCACGCTAAAAAAATATTACACAAAAAACAATTTACCGACGCTAAACGAGGCCAGATTTTTTCAAAACTTGCTCGGGCGATTTCAGTTGCTGCTAAAGAAAATAATAATCCTGAAACTAATCCTAAATTGCGACAGGTCTTAGAAGAAGCCAAAAAGTTTGCCCTGCCGAAGGAGAATATAGAACGGGCAATGAAAAAAGGTACAGGTGAACTTGCTGGCGAAAAACTAGAAAAAGTTATTTTTGAGGCCTATGGACCAGGAGGGATTGCTATTATTATTGAAGGGATTACTGATAATAAAAATAGAACCTTGGGAGAAATTAAGCAAATTTTAAATCAAAATGGCGGAAAATTAGCTGGCGAAGGTTCGGTCAGATGGCTCTTTGAGAGAAAAGGCGTAATAATAATCAATATTAAAAATCAAAAAGCAAAAATCAAAAATGACGAACTCGAACTCTTAGTAATTGAGGCTGGCGCTGAAGACATTTATTGGCATGATGATTTTTTAGATGTTTATACTAAGCCAGAGGAATTAGAGAAAGCAAAAAGGACTCTGGAAGAAAAAGGAGTTAAAATTGATTCTTCTTCTCTGGACTGGGTAGCCAAAGAAATAGTCGAAGTTGCAGAAAAAGAGTCCTGCCAGAAATTATTTGAGGCCTTAGATGAAAACGAGGCAGTCCAAGATATTTACTCAAACCTAAAGGTTTAAATTTAGAATTTTGAATTTTTAATTTTGAATCAATTTCGAATTCAATAATTTAAAATTAAATCATTAAAAATTTATTAGAAATTCAAAATTAGAAATTAAAAATTATGATTATTTGCGGGATTGACCCGGGAACAGCAACAACTGGTTTCGGGATTATTAGAAAAACAAAAAAGAAACTTAAGGTGATTGATTATGGCTGCATCAAAACCAGCCCTGATTTATGCGCTGGAGACCGTTTAAAAATAATAAATAATGAGCTTAACAAATTAATAAAAAAACACAAGCCAAATATTCTGGCCGTAGAAAATATTTATTTTTTTAAAAATTTTAAAACAGCAATGCCAGTCAGTCAAGCAAAGGGGGTAATTTTGTTAACTGCTGCCAAGAAAAAAATTCCGGTTTATGAAATCACTCCTCTGCAGATGAAAATGGCAATCACCGGCTATGGTAAGGCAGAAAAAAAACAGGTCCAAGAAATGCTCAAAGTCCTGCTTAATTTAAAAGAGGCGCCAAAATCCGACGATGCGGCCGATGCTTTAGGCGTTGCCCTCTGCTGCGCTTTTAAATTAAAAATAGAAAGAGCTTAGCTCCTTATTTTAGTTTAACGAATTTTCGCTTGCCGATTTGGATAATAAGTCCTTTTTTTATTTCAATTACTGCTTTCCAATCTTCTTGAATTTTACCATTTATTTTCACGCCTTTTTGTAAAATCAATCTTTTTGCTTCTGATTTTGAAATGACTAATTTTGTTTTAGTTAATAAATCCAAAATAAAAAGCTTTTTTTCTTTAATTTTAATTTCTGGAATTCTGGTAGGTAATTTTTTTTCTTTAAAAACTTTATTAAACTCTTTCTCAGCCTCTGCCGCTGTTTTCCCGTCATAATAAAGCCTGACAATTTCTTCAGCTAATCTGGTTTTTAAGTCTCGGGGGTTATCGGTCTTTTTAATCTCATCTAAAGGAACTCTGGTGCAAAGTTTAAAACAAGGAATTATCACCTCGTCGGGTAAGGCCATTATTTTACCGTACATTTGGTTCGGTGAATCACTTAAAGCGATGTATCCTCCTTCACTTTTTGACATCAACTTTTTTCCAGTTTTTGGATTTTCTAAAAGAGGAGTAGTAATAACAAATTTTTCTTTTTGCTGATATTTTCTCATCAGTTTTCTCCCCACCAGCATATTGAACGTTTGGTCTGTCCCACCTACTTCAACATCAACATTCATAGCAACAGAATCGTATCCCTGCAATAAAGGATATAAAAATTCGGTTAAATATATCTCCTGCCCCTTCTTTAATCTTTCTTGAAACATATTCCTTTTAATCATTTGACCTTGAGTAAATTTTGCCATTAACTCCATCATATTTTCTAATTTCATGTTCCCCAGCCATTGACTATTAAACTTTATTTGCACTGGATTCTTTTTTGATTTAAAATCTAAAATTTTTCCTACTTGCTCTTTGTAGGTTTTGCAATTTTTGAGTACCTGTCTTTTAGTTAATGGTTTTCTGGCAGATATTTTTCCTGTAGGGTCGCCAATTTGGGCAGTAAAATCGCCCATAAGAAGAATAATTTTATGACCTAGGTCTTGAAATTTTCTTAATAAAAGGTAATTTGTGGAATGGCCCAAATGTAAATCAGGAGCAGTAGGATCTACTCCGTGATAAATAACTAATTTCCTGGAATTTAAAGCTTCGAGAAACTTTTTTCTTGAAGGATAAATTTTATCTGTCCATCTATTTAAAATCTCTTCTATATTCTTTATCTTCATATTATTTTATCATATAATAAAAGCATAAATTTGTAAATTATGGCAGAAAGAAAATTCTACCGAAAAATATATAAAAAAAACAGAGAAAGAAAAATACTTTCCTGGATTTTTTTATTTTTTTGTTTTTGTTTTTTATTTTTTATTTTTGCTTTCTTGTTTTTATTCATTTACTATGCCAAAGATCTTCCTCGACCAGAAAAGTTTACTGAAAGAACTTTTATTGAATCCACAAAAATCTACGACAGAACCGGAGCAACTCTCCTTTACGAACTATATGGTGAAACAAAAAGAGAAATAATTCCTTTAAGTCAAGTCCCGGAACATTTGAAGCAGGCAATAATCGCTACTGAAGATGCTAATTTTTATTCTCATTTTGGCATTGATTTTAAAGGAATTATCCGTTCTATTAAAATTAATTTAAAAATAGGCCAGCCCCTTTATGGCGGCTCAACTATCAGCCAGCAGCTTATCCGTTCCACTTTTTTAACCAGAGAAAAAAGCATTAAAAGAAAAATCAGAGAGATTATTTTAACTTTGGAAGTGGAAAGACGTTATTCTAAAGACCAAATTTTAGAATGGTATCTAAACCAAATTCCTCTGGGCGTAAACATTTATGGAGTGGAAACAGCAGCCAAGACCTATTTTAACAAACCAGCCAAAGAATTAACAATAACCGAATCAGCTGTTTTGGCTGCTTTAATTAAAGCCCCTAGTTATTATTCGCCTTTCGGCGCTTATAAAGAGGAGCTACTTGCTAGAAAAGATTATGTTTTAGATAGAATGGTTCAAGAGGGCTATTTAACAAAAGAAGAAGCGGAAAAAGCCAAAACAGAAGAAATAAACTTTACTAAGGTCTCCCAGCCGATTAAGGCCCCCCACTTTGTGTTTTATGTTCAAGAATATCTTTTTGAAAAATATGGCAAAAACTTTTTAGAGGAAGAAGGTTTTAAGGTCTACACCAGTTTGAACTGGGAACTCCAGGAAGCAGCTGAAAAAGTTATTGAAGAAAACCTGGAAAGAATCAAAAAATACAAAGCATATAATGCTTCTTTGGTAGCAATTGACCCAAAGACCGGAGAAATTTTGGCAATGGTTGGTTCAGCGGACTGGTTTGGAAAGTCCTATCCTGAAGGATGCGATTTAACACCGGAGATAGATTGTTTGTTTGACCCAAAATTAAATGTTGCGACTTATAAAATAGGACGTCAGCCAGGTTCTGCTTTTAAACCTTTTGTTTATGTCACTGCCTTTCAAAATGGCTATGATGCTCATTATATTGTTATTGACGAGGAGACAAATTTCGGCGTCTGGGGTGACGACGAATACATCCCCCAAAACTATGATGGACTTTTTAGGGGACCGGTAAGTTTGAGGCAGGCCTTAGCTCAATCATTAAACGTGCCTTCAGTGAAAGTGTTGCTTGAGCTGGCCGGATTGCCTGAAAGCATTGAAACAGCTAAAAAAAGCGGAATTACCACATTAAATAAACCCTCTTCTTTTTACGGACCGGCAATTGTTTTAGGGGGAGGAGAGGTTAAATTACTTGATATGGTTTCTGCTTATGGTGTCTTTGCTACTGAGGGTAAAAGATATCCTCCTGTTTCTGTTTTAAAAATTGAGGACTCCAAAGGAAACATTATTGAAGAAAATAAAAAGACGCCGAAAAGAGTTTTAGAAGAAGAGCCCGTAAGATTGCTCAACAACATTCTATCGGACAATGAAGCCAGAACTCCAATGTTTGGAGCCCGTTCTTCTCTTTATTTTGAAAATTATCAAGTGGCGGTAAAAACCGGAACAACTAGTAATTATAGAGACGCCTGGTGCATCGGCTATACTCCCTCAATCGTTGCCGGGATCTGGGTAGGGAATAATGATAATAGCCCTATGACAAAATTAGCAGGCATAGTTTCTGCTCCTATATGGCACCAATTTATGGAAAAAGCGTTCCAAAAACTCCCCAAAGAAAACTTTATCCCGCTAGAATCAACTGACGAATAAAATCTTATAAACTATTTAATCATGTCATATTACATTTTTGATCCTATACAATTTAAAGAATTTGGCTATCATTTCTATCAAGGAGTGAATTTTTATTACAGATATCAACAGCACAAAAAACTATTTTTTAAAAATATCTATATTCCATACGGCCCTAATTGCCAAACAAAAGAATCGTTTTTACAATTTCTTGACCATATAGAAAATTTTAGATTAGCCAAAATTACTATTGACCTGCCAGCGGTTTACAGCCAGAAAAGAATTAAAGAAATATATTCATTACTTAAAAAGCACAAATATAAAAGGATTCCTTATATTCATCAAGATGAAGAGACTATTCTCTTATTTAAAAATACCTTCCGCTTAAAAAGTAAAAAGATGATAAAGGTCAGATACGGACATAAATTCTGCAATATCGCAGTAAAAAAAGAATTAAATGATAAGGATATTGATGATATTTATAAGATATACTTGGGTTCTGCCAAAAGAATTGGGTTTCCCCCAAAAGAAAAAACAGCATTTAAGAAACTTTCACAGAAATGTCTTGTCTCTTTAGCATACGGAAAAACGACAAATGTAATTGAGGGATATGTTTTTGGCTATCTCTGCGATTTTAATGAAGTTAATTTAATCCAAAAAGAGAATATCAAGGTTCTTTTTGTGATGTTTACCGGCTTGAACAATGAAGGCAGAAAACATCGATTAGGACATTCTATCCATTATGAATTATTCAATACAGCTTTTCAGAATTACGGCATTGATATAATTGATTTTCACGGAGCCAGCCGGACAAAAAACCGCAGTTATGTAGCATTTAAGCGAGAGTGGGGAGGAGAATTTTACTCGCTTCCAGGCAGTTTTCAAAAAGTTAAATTTTGATTTGTTGTTTTTTTAAAAATTGAGGACTCCAAAGGAAACATTATTGAAGAAAATAAAAAGACGCCGAAAAGAGTTTTAGAAGAAGAGCCCGTAAGATTGCTCAACAACATTCTATCGGACAATGAAGCCAGAACTCCGATGTTTGGCGCCCGTTCCTCGTTATATTTTGAAAATTATCCTGTTGCAGCAAAAACCGGAACCACTACTAACTATAGAGATGGCTGGATCATCGGCTATACTCCTTCAATTGCGGCCGGGGTCTGGGTTGGAAACAACAATAACTCTCCTATGATAAAACTAGGAGAGGGCTTAGCCGGTCCAATTTGGCACGCTTTTATGAACCAAGCCCTGCCCAAATTCCCAAACGAAAATTTCACGCCCCCTGAAAATAAGATACCTAAAGAACTTGAATAATAATATCCACTTCTATTAATTTTTTTATTTGTGATATAATAAATAAACATGCCGGATTATCCAAAAGACCAATTATGGGAACTCTATGAAAATCTCCCCAAAGAACTTCAAGAAGCTATTTGGGCTGAAAAGAATGCCGATTTTATCAGTGATATCTGTTCTAGAAATGGAATAAATGAAGATAAAGTAATTTCCGAGATTGCTAAAAATATAACCTATATTCTCTTAGGGCTTTTGCCGCCAAACGAATTGGCCCAGGTTTTAGAAAAAGAAGTAAAAATTGAAAAAAAACAGGCAAAGCAAATTGCTTTGGAAATTAACAGATTTATTCTTCTACCGGTTAAAGATAGCTTAGAGGCGCTTTATAAAATAGAAATCAAGCCGCGGCTAGAACCGGAATCTATTCCTCAAATAGAAGCTGAAGTTGAACCCCAGAAAAAAATAAAAAAGAAGGACAGATACCGCGAACCAGCCGAGTAAATTTAAAATTTTCTTATGGAATTTACTGTTCCCCAATTTATAGAAAAAGAGCCAAAAATTGTAGGACCTTTTACTTTTAAGCAATTTATTTTTATTGGAATTGCCGGCGGTCTTTCTATTTTTCTCTTCTTCACTGTTCCTTTTCTGGTCTTTATAATTTTAGCCATCATTTTAGTAGGAGGCGCTTTTTCATTGGCTTTTCTAAAAATAGAAAGAATTTCTTTGCCTGTTTTTATAAAAAATTTTTTAATCTTTATTACCAAACCAAAAATCTATCTTTGGAAGAAAAAAACCAGTCCGTTGAAATTTCTTCCCGCTGAAAACGGGAAAGAAAAAAAGAAATTAGAGACAAAAGAAAAAACAGAAGAAGGAAGAAAACCAAAATTAAAAGTAATTAAGGGCGGTCGATTACATGAGTTATTTACCCACCTAGAAACTAAGTAAACCATATGTCAATCTCAACCCAGGATTTCTTAGAATTTGACCAAATTAGAGATGGAATAATGATTCTGAAAAATAAAGGACTAAGAGCTGTTTTAATGGTCTCTTCTTTAAATTTTGCCTTAAAGTCCGCTGAAGAACAAAACGCTATTATATACCAATTCCAAAACTTTCTAAACTCTTTGGATTTTACTTGCCAAATTCTGGCTTTATCCAGACAACTTAATATCACCGGGTATTTAGATAAATTAGAAGAAATAGAAAAAAAAGAAGAAAATGAATTATTAAAACTCCAAATTAGAGAATATAGAAGTTTTATTAACCAAATAATGAAAGGTGGCTCTATTATGCAAAAAAC
Organism: Candidatus Nealsonbacteria bacterium CG08_land_8_20_14_0_20_36_22; assembly: GCA_002774555.1. Lineage (GTDB taxonomy): Bacteria > Patescibacteriota > Minisyncoccia > Minisyncoccales > GWA2-38-27 > PEYC01. Next base: position 1,023 of record PEYC01000001.1, on the reverse strand, counting down.
TTTTTATATTATAGTGCCATTTGCAATTTCCGAAACTCAAATCTTTGGAGAGGTAACAAAAATGCCTAAACTCCCTGTTTTGACCGAAGATATGTTCCAAAGATCTAGGAGTCAGCTTTTGCAAAGGGTAGAATTTGTTATTTTGGGACTAAGAGCTTGCGGACTTCAGGCCGTTCCTTTAAATACTTTAGAGCTGGCCGAACTTTTTTGGGGAATATACCACCCAATAGAAGCTGAAAGAGGATATTATCCGGAAATTCCTCCCGAATTAATAAAATAATATGAAAATTCCTTTTTTAAAAAAAATCTTAAAACCAAAAACTAAAATACCGGAAGAAATCTTTGCCGAAGAACCAATCCGGCTTACTGATATAGTAGCTCCATCTTTTATTGAAGTGAAACAAAACTATATCAAAATAGGAGAACGGTTTGCTAAAAGTTACTTTATTTTTTCTTATCCCAGATATCTAAGTATGGGTTGGCTGTCTCCAATAATTAATCTCAATGTTCCTATGGATATCTCTTTTTTCTTGCATCCGGTACCCAGTGAGAAAATATTAAGACAATTGAGAAAAAGGGTTACTGAAGTCCAGGCTGAAATATCTGAAAGAGAGGAAAAAGGTCTTATCCGCGACCCTGCCATAGAAACAGCTTATCAAGATATAGAGGATTTAAGAGACAAACTCCAAACAGCTCAAGAAAGAATGTTCCGTTTCGGTTTATACCTTACAATTTATAGTAATAGCGAAAAAAAATTAAGAGAAATAGAAACCAATTTAAGGTCAATATTGGAATCCCGATTAATTTATATTAAACCTGCTCTCTACCAACAAAAAGAGGGATTTACCTGCACCTCTCCTTATAACCTGGATTTACTATCAGTCAACACCCTAATGAACACTGCTCCTCTTTCCAGCACTTTTCCATTTATCTCTTTTGATTTAAGTTCTAATGAAGGAATTTTTTACGGTATTAACACGCACAATGATTCTTTGGTTCTGTTTGACCGTTTCACTTTGGCTA